>JASFHG010000064.1:0-10953 GCA_050123355.1 Planctomycetia bacterium | reverse complement strand
TTTATAGCTGGCGGGTTTCGATTTTACCGTTCATCGAACAGAATCAGATCCACGATCAATTCGACCGGGAAGCATCTTGGGACAGCCCTCAAAATAAAATAATCGCGGACACCGACATCTATCTTTTCCATTGTCCTTCCTGTGAAAACAGTCCACCCTGCACAACCAATTACGTCCTGGTCACCGGCCCGGGCACAGCCTGGGACGGCGACAAGGTCCACACCCTCGATGATCTCTCGTATCCCGAACAAACACTCATCCTGATCGAAGTAGCCGACACTGACATCCACTGGGCCGAGCCGAGGGATCTGAAGATCGACGACATTGACCCTCGCTTTCTCGACGAGGAGGGAAATTTCAAATGCAACCATCCCGGTTTCGTCATCGGTGCGTTCGCCGACGGGCACGTCGAAAAGATCCCGCAAGATCAAATAATGGAGGCCCTGCAAAAGTGGTCGCAGGTTGAGCAGGAAAAACGGGAGCGGGAAGAGTAAAAATTTTCACCGGAAAATGCTTAGCGGTCGAACGGAGTTCGACGTGTTTTGGGAAAAGGACACCAACACCAAACACGTCGAACTCCGTTCGACCGCTAAACTATTTTGCAACACGTTTTCTATCGTTTCGGGGTCGGTTTTTTGGTCGGCTTTTTCTTGGGGGGCTTTTTGCCGGGTTTCATGCCGGGGTGGCCGGGCTTCTTTTTCTTCTTCGGCGGCTTGGGGACCTCGAGGGTGACCTTCGCGTCGATGCGTTTGCCGTCGCGGTCGACGGTGATGGTGACGGTCTCGCCGGCGTATTTGGTGCCGAGCGCGTCGTTGAGCTCGATGACACGGTTGACCGGCTTGCCGTCGACGGCGACGATCCGGTCGCCCGAGGCGATCTTCGCTTTTTTGGCCGCCGTATCGTCGGGGACCATCATAACAATCGGGTCGGAGGTGTTCGGGTCGGACTTCATGAAGACGACGCCGAGCGAGCCGGCCTTGAGGTCCTTGCCCTTCTTCAGACGCGGGACGACATCCTGCAGGACTTGGTCCATCGGCACGGCGAACCCGATGCCCGAATCGTACCAGCCGACATCCACTTTCTTGCTCGTATTGCGAGAGAGCGGAGCGACGATGCCCATCACTTGGCCTTCGACGTTGATCAGCGGCCCGCCGTAATTGTTCGGCGAGGTGGTGGCGTCGGTCTGGATCGCTTTGTTTCCGATCCGGCCCAGTCCACTGACGATGCCGACGGTCATGTTCGGTTTGGTCCCGTCGAACGCACGGCCGACGGCGATGGCCCAATTACCGACGCGGATCTTTTCGGCCGGAGCCATCGTGGGCACGGGCAACGGGTTTTTGGCATCGATTTTCAGCAGTGCGAGCATCCGGAGGAAGTCGACGCCGAGCAGTTTCGCGGCGTAGCGTTGTCCGTCGGGGGTTTGCACGAGGACGGTGCCCGGCTTCGAGACGAACGGGGCGGCACTGGTGATGATCAGGCCATCCTTTTCGACGACGACGCCCGAGGTGGGGCCGCCGATCATACGCGAGAGCTCATCGTTGCCCACGCGAGAGAGCGTTTCGATCCGGACGATCGACGGGGCGACTTCTTGGACCGCGTTTTGGAACGCTTTTTGTTCGCGAGCATCGAGGTCTTTCGGCGCGGCGACGGCGGGAATAACGAGGGATGCAAGAACGGCAACAATCAACAGACATTTTGAGACGGTCAGTTTCATCGTAAGATCACTTTATAGGCAGGGTTATGGGAGGGGGGTGGGAGTTCCGTAAAGTTGCATCCCATTATACCACGCAGCCGACCGGTTTGCACCCCTGGGGGCGGGCAAGGGGCTATTTCTTCGGCTTTTCCACCCCATAACAACTAGGCAAATGAGCCGGTCGTGCTTGGTCTGGGGGGCGGGCAAGGGGCTATTTCTTCGGCTTTTCCACTGAAAATGGGTCAAAAAGCCACCAATGATCGTCTCCGGGGGCGACTTCCGGCAAATTGGGATCGAAAGAGTCGTTCATCTGGAGCTCGAGCCAGCGGGACAGGATATCGAGCAGATAGTCGACCTCCTGCTCGGTCAGCGGGCGGCCCTGGGGGATGTCATGCCATTTTTCGAGACAGCGTCGGCAGCAGCAGCCGGTGGCATGTTGGGCGATGAAGATCGGGTGGCCCTTCATCGGGGTCTGGTTACCGTCGTTGGTCGGCGCGGCCGGAGCGAGTCGCTGCATCAGAAATTCACGCCCATGTTCGAGGACGACCGACATCGTTTTGCGTTGGAGGTATGCTTGTTCTTCCGACTCGAGGTGGAATTTGCGTCGGAACTTGCTTTTTTGTAACTGGAGAAAAAGTTCGAACGGCGTACGCATGGAAAGGTTTCCTTGCTTTACGTGTGACAATTACCTCACTTTATTTCACCGCTTTTTGGATTACGAGGAAGGTCATGTAGATGGCCGTCCCCATCAGGAGCACCATGATTACCGGCCAGATGAATGGTCCGATAGTTCGTCGCCAACGAACCCACCGCTTGAGGGCACGTCGCGAGAGGATCACGTCTCCTTTAACCGCCGTCTCGTCGGCCAGTGGATCGTCGAACAGCGAGTCGAGCGGCTCGACCGGATGACCTCCGATCGGGACACGTTGGCCCGGCTTGACGTTTTCCATACCCAGCGAGTCGGCCAGTTGGCGATCGTAGACCGCCTTTTTTTCGGGATTCAACAGCGTCACGCGGGCAGTGGCTACTTCGTTGAGCAGTTTCTGCGACAGCGTGGCGTGCTCTCCCAGTTGGAACATACGCAAATGGGTCGTCTGACGATCGGCCGCAATGCGAATGACTTCCGGATTCGATTCGAAGAGACTCAGCCCGAGCAGCCGATACGCATCGGGCGGCTGCTCACTCGGGGGAATCCCCAGCCATAAATGATAGGCGTCTAACATTTTTTGGTAGGTGCTTCCGCACCGTTTGAAAACCCGCTTCCGTTGGGCGCTGGCATATTCTCTTAACCGCCGAGCTTGTTCGGCGATTGAATAATAAATGTTGCCAACGCTTCCAAGCGGTAACTCAAATTAAAAAATCCAGTTGATCCTGCTAAGAACACCCTCATTTATCAGGGTCTCACGATGGCAGTACGATATCCTTCAGGAGATAGCGGCGTAACGACTTGACGACCTCGACAAACTGCTCGACATCAACCGGCTTGGTCAAAAAGGCTTCGACATGAAGATGTTCGGCTTCGAGGACGGCCCGATGGGACTCCGAGGCAGTCAGGACCACGATCGGGACATTGGGGATGATCGCGTCGTTTCGGACCTCGGCAAGGACCTCTCGCCCCCCCAGCTTCGGCAAGTTCATATCGAGGAGGATAAGATCCGGTTGGGGGGCTCGGGCATAGCGACCTTGGTGGCGGATAAACTCCAACGCTTCCTCGCCGTCACGCACGAGGCTGGTGCGGCAGTTGATCTCCCCCTCCTTGAGCACCTCCATCGTCAGGCCGGCATCATCCAAATCGTCCTCGACGAGCAGGATTTCCATGGCACGGCCAATCGTGTCGTTTTTCATCGCTGCTACTCCTTCAAATACGTCTTATCAATGAGTTCGGTTCTCATTATATCTTTTCTTTACTCGTCGTCCAGAGGGGGATGGACAACCTTGATTCTAGGGTAAGGTTTAGCCGCCGGACATCGTCCGGCGTGTTTGGAAGCTCCTAAAACGCGACGAACGATGTTCGTCGGCTAAACGTTGTATCATATAGTATTTATTACTCCGAAACCTTTGCCTCGATGACCTCTCCCCCCTCGACGTTCAGCTCGCCTCCGCGACGGTCGAAGGCCGGGGCGGTGGTCGCGACGATCTGGGTGTTGACGACCCGGGTCTTCGAATAAGGGAGCGTAAGTACTTGCGCGGTATGGTTCTCACCAATGAGACTATCTTTTATTTCCACTTCCGAGACGTTGCCGATCGAGACGCCTGCCCGCCCGTTGCCGCGTGCGGTCACTCGTAGGAGCCGGACATTATGGGCGTTGTTGATCGCACTGATCCCGTCGAGCCGGAAGCCCTGGACCGTGACGTCCTGGATGACCACGTTCTGGACGTACAGCAACGTAATTCCGGTCGAATACCGGCCATAGGACAGGTCATACTCGGCCGGGAGCCGATCCTTCTCGACGCGGAAATAAATGTGTGGCCCGAACAGGCACCACTGGCCCGGGTCGAGCTTCGGCAGCACGTTGCCGGTCATGTCGGCCCTCGGGACCGGCTTGCCGTCATGATAAAGGCACTGGAACCCGACGCGGGGCGGTTGGAATCGGAAGACGTCTTCTTTATAGTGCTCCCATGCGTTGGCCGGCACCGGCTGGGTCCCGTCGAGGGTTGCCCCGTTTCCGAGGATCGTAAACGGCGCGTCCTCCGTCCCGCTGCAATTCTTGCCTGCCAGACTGACCGAGGTGCGATAGGGTCGGCCGGTCGGGATCAAGACGATCCGATCGCATGGCTCGGCGATCCTCAGTGCGCGCTCGAGCGTTTGGACCGGCCCGTTCTCCGGGTTGACCGACTGGGGCATCGACCCTTGCGCCGCATCGGACCCGCTGACGTTGTTGACAAATATATTGCGAGCCGCGGCCGTCGACCCGAGGGTCAGCAGCAGTAAAATAATCGCTAAAAACGGTACGGTCATTCGTTGCATTAGGTGGTTTCCTGATCGTCAAAGGTGGAATCTTTTCAGGGTATCCTTATAACTCCGCGGGAAAGTGTAGCATATTCTTAGTGGGTTTGTTGAATCGCATATATAAGCATATATGAGTAAAGAGCTTAAGAAACGGCCCCTACGCCTTGCCGCGGGCGGCCGCTTTTTCTTCGAGGATGTCCAGGAGCATCGGGTCGACTTGGAACATGCCTTCCAGGGCCAGCTTGCTGAGGTTGGCGATGGTCGATTCGAGCGTCAGGCCGACGACGCCCTCTTCGGTTCCGAGCGAGTAGCCGTCGATCGCCATCATCGCGCTGCGGATGGCCGAGTCGACACTCGTGACGGTTTTCATCGCGCAGCCCGGCTTCGCCCCGTCGCAAATCAGGCCGCTGAGGTCGCCGAGCACGTTGTTGGCTGCCATCTGCATCGTCTTCGGGTCGATCCCTTTTTGCTGATAAACGATCGCCAGCGACGCGGCCACCCCGGCGGCAATCGCACAGCCACAGACGACGGCCAGCTCGCCCATAAAGCACTTGATATAGGTGTTCACGGCATGGGCAACGACGATCGACTCGAGGATCGTCGAGCCGTCGACCTTCATCTCGCTACCGACGATATGGGGCGTCAGGATCGCGACGATGCCTTGGTTGCCCGACCCACCGGAGGTCATCACCGGCAGCGGCAGGCCGGCCATCCGCGCGTCGACGGCCCGAGCGATGGTCATCTTGGTCCGATAGAACAGGTCGTCGCCGAGGATCCCCTTCTCGTGCATCCGCTGCATCTGGTAGGCGGTTTGTTGGAGCGAGGCCCCCGCCTCGGACACCTCGAGATTCATCGTGATTCCCCGAGCGACATAGGCCCGGAGCGAGTCGTCCAACTCCTCCAAACAGAGCGCGACCGACTCGGCGACGGTCAGGTTACGTAGCGTTTCGCGGTAGCTACAATCGGTCTGCACCGGCGTGAAATCGGCCTGCTCCAGCGGCAGCGGCTTGCCGTTCTCTTCGATCAACTCGATATGGGTATGGCTACCGGCCAACACGCATCGGGCCGTCCGATCGCCGCCATAAAGCTTGACGTCGACGAGAAAATCGTCGGCCGAGCGGAGCGGATGATACTGACTCGCCAGACAAAGCTCCCGGGCCGGGCCGAGCAACTCGGGCGTGACGTGCCCCAAAATCTCGAGCTGGGCCTCCGGTTTCGCGACCAGGGCTCCCAGGGCCGCGGCGATCAGGTTTCCCTTACAACCGCCACTATGCGGGACGGTAACGGCCGAGCCATTTTTAAACGTGCCGCAATCGACCAGCAGTTCCATCTTCTCGATCGGGCCGCCAAGCACCTTGGCCGCCACACTCGCCGCATAGGCACACGAGATCGGCTCCGTGCAGCCCATCGCCGGGTAGACTTCATTTTCGAGGATCGTTTTCAGTAGTTTCATATGATTTGCTTTTTGGGGATAGTATACATGTTTCTCTGTTTATAGAGTCTCAGGCTTGTTCAGCCCTAAAAACGTGGGGACGAAGCGGCGGATAAATCCGTCACCGCTAACAAAACGCGTCGAACAATGTTCGGCGGTTAAACTTTACGACAATAATTATCGTCACAAAGCCTCTGTATGTGCGAAAAATCGCACGGCGATACCCCACTTCAGGGTGGTATCCCGAGATGGATCCCAAATGGCTGGAAAAAAATCTAACCATCGCCTAACAGGGCCGGCCGTAATCCTTGAATTTTCTTCATTTTATGACTCTTTTGCAAAGATCACAAGCTAGGGTTATATAGTCGGTATCACATGAGAAATTACATACCAGATTGACAGCTTTAGAAGACCCTCCTGGAGCCCATCCAATATGCCTCCCATTTTTTCGAACGTCCTACTGGTTGATGACGACCCGGCCATGCTGCGCCTTCTCTCCCGTCGTTTGGAGAAGGTGGGGTACTCGGTACGTCAAGTCTCCAGTGGTGACGAGGCGATACACGCGATCAAGGAAGAATGTCCGGATTATCTGATCACGGACTGGGAGATGCCGGGGATGAGCGGCGTCGAGCTTTGCGAACGGGTTCGCGCACTCGACCTGCCCCAATATGTCTACATCTTGTTCTTGACGGTCCGTTCGAAGATGGACTCGCTGGTCGAAGGACTGGATGTGGGGGCAGACGATTTCTTGAGCAAGCCGGTCGACAAGGAAGAACTGTTGGCCCGTCTCCGTTCGGCGGCACGTATCATCCGGCTCGAACGCGAGCTCAGTGCGATGGCCCGAACCGACTCGCTGACCGGTCTGATGACCCGACGCGCGTTTTACGAGACGCTCCGCCGCGATTGGGAACGGTCGGTCCGCTCGAACACGCCGATCTCGTGCGTGATGCTGGATATTGACTTTTTCAAACGGGTTAACGACACCTACGGCCACCCGGCCGGAGATAAAACGCTGAAGATCGTCGCCAAGCTTTTAAGCCAATCGATCCGGGCCAACGACCTGCTTTGCCGCTATGGGGGCGAGGAATTCTGTGTCATTTTGCCCGACGCGTGCGAGGAAGACGCGGTCGCCTGGGCCGAGCGGATGCGGAACTTGATCCGGTGTAAAAAGATCCCGATCGCCGAGGACGGTCTGACGATCACGGCAAGCTTTGGCGTTTCCGAACGGCGTGAGGATACGCAAACCTACGAAGAGATGGTCGATTATGCCGACCAGGCGCTCCTTTGCGCCAAGCAGTCGGGCCGCGACCGTGTGATCGCGTTCCAATCGCTGTGTCGGTCGGACGACGTCGACATCTCGGAATCTTCCTTCCGCGACGTTTTCAACGGCGTCACGGCCGAGCACCTGATGATCCCGGTCATCGCCTGCGTCCAGCAAGAACGCAGCATCGGAGACACCATCGAGTACATGCTCGAATCGCGGATCAGCAGCTCCCCGGTCATCAACGACAAGGGTGAGATGGTCGGAATTGTCAGCGATAAGGACCTGATGAGTGCCATGGTCTCGCACGAGAGCTGGAATCAACCGATTCGAGAGATCATGCGCACCAACGTCATTACGTTCGAGCCGGAGACCCCCGCCGAAGCGATCTACGAGTTTCTCTGCCGCGTTTCGGTACGCAATATCCCCATTGTGCGCAACAGCCGCCCCATCGGTCAGGTGAGCCGCCGCTCACTGCTATGGTGGTTTAGGAACCTAATTGTTACGGAAACCGGGGAAGAACACCTGCCCGACACCGAAGACGCCTCGGGCCAACAGACCAAATTCTCTCGCGATAGGCTGTTGACGGCCGTCGAAATGATGCGTATGTTGATTGAAGATGTTGAGGCGCGCGTGACAGAGAGCGAAGGCGTCGAGTGGACCTCCGCCATTGTCGGAAACGTAACTCGATTGCAAGATCTCTCCAGTGAGGTGCTCGCCAACTCCAGCAGGGCCCGACTGGGAGGTGGTATCGATACGATCCACGGAATGCTACGCGGACAATAACCCCCGATAGCCCCTCTCTCGAAGCCTGCCGGCGATCTCATCTAGCCCACCACAAAGGGCACGAAGCAACCACGTTTAGCGGTCGAATGGAATTCGACGCGTTTTGAGTTGGTGCTTCCGTACTGACAAAATGTTTAAAAAATGTCGAATTCCATTCGACCGCTAAACATTTTCAGCTACGCATCTTTGTGGTTTTAATCCTGTCCACTCCCATGAAAAATCTCCGATCCCTCCAAGAGCAGTTTCGACCATGAGCACGAACGATCTCAATCAGCAAATTATCGAATGTGGAAAAGAATTCTTCAAAAGTATCCAAGGCGAGAAACCGTCGCTCTTCAATAAGAAACATTGGACCGGAAAAGTGATGGACCGGATCATGCAGAGCGAAGATTTCAAGGTCCAACTCTTCCGATTCGTCGACGTTTTCCCCTACCTGAACACGACCGACTCGCTCACGCGACACATCCGCGAATATTTCGGCGACGAAAAACACGACGTGCCCGACGTCCTGAGATGGGGAGCCAAGGCGTCCGGCTGGGGCGGAAAGCTCGGCGGCGCGATCCTCAACAAGGCGATCAGCTTCAACATCAAGGATTTCGCCAAGCAGTTCATCGTCGGCTCCAACGCGGCCGAAGCGGTCCGCGAACTGGCTAAGATCCGGAACACCGGCTACGCGTTCATCCTCGACATCCTCGGCGAGGCGGCCGTCTGCGAACCGGAGGCGGACGTCTATATGAACAACTACATCGACCTGCTCGACTCGCTCCAAAGGGCCCAGGCCACGTGGACTCCCTTAACCGGCGGCGCGGCGGACGACGACCTCGGCGGGAACCTCGACTGGGGTTATGCCAAGATGATCAACGTCGCGGTCAAGCCGACCTCGCTCTACTCGAAATCCAACCCGCGCGATTTCGAAGGCTCGGTCAACGGCATCTTTGGGCGGCTCTCCAAAATCTACGAAAAAGTGATCGAGGCGGGCGGGACGCTCTGTATCGACATGGAATCGTACAAGCACAAAGAGATCACGCTGGAACTCTTCCGGCGGATGCGGATGGCCTATCCCGACTATCCCCATCTCGAGATCGTGCTCCAGGCCTACCTGCGCGACTCGGAGGAGGACCTGCAAAAACTGCTCGCGTTCGGCCGCGAAAAGAACCTCCCGTTCAGCATCCGGCTGGTCAAAGGAGCCTATTGGGATTACGAGACGGTCCTGGCCAAGCAGAACGGCTGGCCGATCCCCGTCTATACGGTCAAGGCGGAAAGTGACGCGACCTTCGAGCGGATGTCGCGGACGATCCTCGAAAATCACGACCTGTGCTACTTCTCCTGCGCGTCGCACAACGTGCGGAGTATCGCGGCGACGCTACAGACGGCCCGCTCGCTCGGCGTGCCCGAAGATCGCTACGAGTTCCAGGTGCTCTACGGCATGGCCGAGCCGGTCCGGAAGGGACTGATGAACGTCGCCAAGCGGCTGCGTCTCTACTGCCCTTACGGCGAGATGATCCCCGGCATGGCGTATCTGGTCCGCCGTCTGTTGGAAAACACGTCGAACCAATCGTTCCTCCGCCAAAGTTTCGCCGAAGAGGCCAGTCTCGCCAAGCTGCTGCAAGACCCGCAAGAGACGATCGACGAAGAGGCGCTCAAGCCGAAGAAAGCGAAGGACGACAAACCGTCGAAGGCGAAGCTCGGGACCCACTTCAACAACGAGCCGATGGTCGACTTCACCCGCGAGTCGGCCCGGGATGCCTTCCCCAAGGCGATCCAATCGGTGCGAGAACAGCTCGGGCAGACCTACCCACTTTGGATCGACGGGCAGGAAGTGACGACCGACGAGAAGATGGACTCGGTCAACCCGGCCGATCCGAGCGAGGTGATCGGGTCGGTCTGTCAGGCCGGTGTCGCGGAGGTCGATCGCGCGATCGCGGCCGCCAAACGGGCCTTCCCCGCCTGGCGAGACACGCCGCCGGCCGAACGAGCCGAGTATCTCAACAAAGCGGCTAACCTGATGCGGAAGCAGATCTACGAAATGTCCGCCAGGCAGACCCTCGAAGTGGGCAAGCAGTGGGATCAGGCCTACGCCGACGTCTGCGAGGCGATCGATTTCCTCGATTACTACGCCCAGCAAATGCGAGCGATGGCCGACCCGATCCGATGCGGCACCGCCCCGGGCGAGGTGAACCGCTACTTCTACGAACCGAAGGGGATCGCCGCCGTGATCGCCCCGTGGAACTTCCCGCTGGCGATCGCCTGCGGCATGGTCTCGGCCGCGATCGTGACCGGCAACCCGGTCGTCTTCAAGCCGTCGGGCCTGTCGAGCGTGCTGGCTTACGACATGGTCAACATCTTCCGCGAAGTCGGGCTGCCGGATGGCGTGTTCAACTACTGCCCCGGCCGAGGCTCGGTCATCGGCGACCACCTGGTCGACCATCCCGACATCAGCCTCATCGCGTTCACCGGCTCGATGGAAGTCGGGCTGCGAATTTTGGAACGGGCCGCCAAGGTCTATCCCGATCAGCCGAACGTGAAGAAAGTGGTCTGTGAAATGGGGGGTAAGAACGCGATCATCATCGACGACGACGCCGACCTCGACGAAGCGATCCCGCATGTCATCTACTCGGCGTTCGGCTTCCAAGGTCAAAAGTGCTCGGCCTGCTCGCGGGTCATCGTGCTCGACGCGATCTACGACCGGTTCATCGAGCGGCTGATCGAAGCGGCCAAGTCGATGCAGGTCGGCCCGGCCGAGGATTCTACCTACGACATGGGCCCGGTCGTCGACAGCGGTGCACAAAAGACGATCCTCGACTACGCCCAGCTCGCCAAGGAGGAAGGGA
>JASFHG010000063.1:0-10961 GCA_050123355.1 Planctomycetia bacterium | reverse complement strand
AAAACCGATAAACTGGGGCCTTCAAACTTCACCCTTCTCACTTCAAACTTCATTTCCCCCTACTCATCCGGGGCGATCGACGCTATAATGACGTGCTGTTAGTCGACAAACCAATCCCCCCAATAGTACCAACCGACGGTCTCGGACTTATGGCGAAATATGTAGTGCGATACGGCTCGATGCGGATACACGGCATCGCGACTGCGCCCGAAAAGTATCAACTTCGGCATGCCGACGAGGTGATCGTCCGGACGGACCGGGGTCTGGAGGTAGGAGAGGTGCTGACCGAGGCGACCGACGCGGTCCGGGACCAGGTCGAGAATCAGGAAGATCTCCAGATCCTTCGCCCGATGACCTCCGACGACCGGCGGGACCAGGTCCACATCCGCGAGCAACGTGATGAACAGATGGCAACCTGCCAAAAGTGCATCGAAAAACTGGGCCTCGACATGAACCTGGTCGACGTCGAGCATATCTTCGGCGGGGAACGGATCATCGTCTACTACCTGGCCGAGGGACGGGTTGACTTCCGCGAGCTGGTCCGAACGCTCGCCGGCGAGTTCCAAACGCGAATCGAGATGCGACAGATCGGCGTCCGCGACGAGGCCAAGCTGATGGCCGACTACGGCGACTGCGGAAAAGTAGTTTGCTGCAATAACCACCTGGCGAAGATGCCGCCCGTCTCGATGAAAATGGCCAAACTTCAGAAAGCGACCCTCGATCCGACAAAGATTTCGGGCCGATGTGGACGATTGAAATGTTGTCTCCGCTTTGAATACGAAGTTTACGAAGAGCTCCAGAAACAGCTTCCCCCGGTTGGAGCCCGAGTCATGATCGAAGGCGAAGAAGAGGCAGCTCGAGTCCTGGCACGCGAAATCCTCGCCGATCAGCTCCTGGTCGAGACAAGCGACCGCATCCGCAAGCTGGTCGATGCCTCGAAAGTAACCCTGGTCCCGAGGTCCGGTAATCAACCGCCAAAACCGGACGAAAAGAACCAGACGGACGAAGACGATTTACTTGACATCGAAGAAGACCAATAATCCATCATGATCGACCCGTCCCATCCCATTATCGATTTGCTGAAGAAAGACAAACGATACAAGTTCGACGCTTACGTCTTTGTCTTCGAAGCGCTCAACTATGCGCAAGAGGTTCTCAAGATGGGCGTTGCCGGCCCGAGCAGCAACCCTGACGAAGAAGACGAAGAGCGTCACGTCACCGGGCAGCAACTCTGCGAGGCGATCCGTCAGTACGCACTCCACCAGTACGGCTACCTGGCGAAAAACGTCCTCGAAAACTGGGGGATCCACAAGACGGACGACTTTGGCGAGATCGTTTTCAACTTGATCGACATCGGCCAAATGCGCAAGACGCCGACCGACCGCCGCGAAGATTTCCACGGCGTCTACGAGTTCGAGTCCGCCTTCCGCGAGAATTTCGCGATCACGCCCCCCACTACGGATTAACAGGCCAAAACCAAAATGGACAAAACCGACGAATCCCCTCGAACAACGATGACCCAAAAGTGTCTATTACTGGGAGCCGGCTGCCTGTTGCTGGTTTGGCTAACGCTCCTGGTAACGATGGCCGTGATCGGCTAAAACGGCCGATTTGCAGGGCAAAAGACGGATAAAAATTACCCCGATCCACTTGAATCGGGCCAATTTTATGATATTTTATAAGGTTTCCCGGTCAGACGGGAAGCAAACACGGTCGCCCGATTTCAGACGACCCCTCCCATGGTGGGTGTAGCTCAGCTGGTTAGAGCACTGGATTGTGGTTCCAGGAGTCGAGGGTTCGAATCCCTTTACCCACCCCTTGGCCGCTAGTGACCTCTAGCGGCTTTTTTTGTGCCAAATATAGACTTCCCTAAGAGTTACGTCGATCACACCTCCCCCTCACAAGTACCTCTTTCCTTCTCGCCCTCTTGCCAAAAATGACCACGATTGACCCCATAAAGCCGCCAGCTTGCCACCCTTTTGGCTGCCCTTTCAGAAAACAGGCTTCCCGAAAATCCCCGAGAAACCCGTCTATAGGGGGTGTATTGTAATCGTTTTTCCTGAAAACAACTCATTTTAACCGAAAAATCCCATTCTGTAATCGTTTTTCCCGAAAATAGACGATATGTAGTCAATAATCCATTATAATAACTATTTTTCAGGGTTACCCCATGAATGTAAGCAATTTGAACGAAAATGGCATGCGATCGGCCGGATACGCGAAAATCATCCAGCAGTTGGGCTTACAGGTGATCCCGAACTGGCATGAATCAATGATTGCTTCGAAGGGGACTCATCGTATTGAAGTGGTTGGCGATGCCGTGCAGGAAATCTATGGTCCTCGTTATTGGCCGGGCGACCGGCTGGGCGATCATCTCGAGTTTGCCTTGAAGTACGATGGAGTCAACCTGGCTATTCTTGCAAGCATCTTTCACGCTGTGGATGTGGCCGAGATCGAAGCCTATGTCAAAGCGAAACCAACCGGAAAATATGCTCGACGGATTTGGTATCTTTACGAGTTGATTACCGGCAAATTGCTTTCTTTGGATGATCTTAAACGTGGAAATGTTGTTGATCTACTTGAGCCGAAACTCTACGTTACGTCCAGCGAAGCCAAGTCGATTCGGCGTCAGCGAATCCATGACAACCTTCTTGGCAATGGTCGTTTCTGTCCCATGGTTCGACGTACCGAAACTATTGAGCGTTTTTTGGAAACAAACATCAGAGAGCGATGCCGGCAAGCGGTGTCGTCATTTCCTAAAGATCTTTTGCGCCGAGCATTGAACTATTTATACACCAAGGAGACGAAATCTTCCTTCGAGATTGAACAGATTACACCTAGCGCTAGCCGAACGGAGCGTTTCATTGCCTTGCTGGAATTGGCCGAGCAGGAGGATTTTGGCAACAAAGCTCGCTTGGTGGATTTACAAAATCGGATTGTCGATCCTCGTTTTGCAAACACGGATTACCGAACCATCCAAAACTACATTGGACAAAGTGTCGCCTGGCAACGAGAACAGGTCCATTTTGCATGTCCAAAGCCTGAAGATCTTCCCGAACTGATGGCCGGCCTCTTGGCATCACACCAACGCATGGGCCAGGACAGTGTCGATCCGGTTGTCCATGCGGCCGTAATTGCATACGGTTTTGTTTTTCTCCACCCATTCGATGATGGAAACGGCCGTATCCATCGTTTTCTGATCCATAATATTCTTGCACGTCGTGGGATGACACCGGAAGGGCTTATGTTCCCGGTTTCGGCAGTAATGCTCAAAAGCCCGGCGGATTATGATGCCTCCTTGGAGGCATTTTCCAAACCGCTTATGCCGCTGGTAGAATATGAACTGGATGAAACCGGCCAAATGACGGTCCAGAACGATACGGCCATCTGGTATCGATTCATCGAGATGACTGCCCAAGTTGAAGCCTTGTTCATTTTTATCGAAAACACTATCGATACAGAGCTGGTTGGAGAGCTTACATTTCTGGTTAGCTATGACCGTGCTCGTTCAGCTCTCCGCGAGATCGTAGACATGCCTGACCGTCAGATGGATTTATTCATCCGCTTCTGCCTCCAAAACGACGGCCGCCTATCGTCCCAAAAACGGACAAGCCATTTTTCGTTTCTCACCGATGAAGAAATATCGCAAATGGAACAAGCCGTCCAGGCTGCTTATGGAAAAACATAGCGACTATCGCTTCTTCACCCGCACCAGCATCCAACGGATACGGCGGCGGAGCAGGTCGAGGTACTTGCTGTAGAAACCCCACTTCCCCGAGATATAATCGAAACGGATCTCGTACCGAGCTCGCCAGGGATCGAAGGTCGATTCCTTGAATGAGTGGAGGTGGCCGGAGTATGGGGTCATCTTGTGGCAGTGGATGCACATGGTCGCCTTGATCTTTTCATTGCGAGGAACGCAGACGATCACCTCTTTCTTGGCGATCCGCAAAAGCTCTTCAAAGCCCGCCTGCCAGTCCGGCAGATGCTCCAAGACTTCCAGACAGGTAACCACGTCATACGATCCATCCTCCTCCGGCAGCTCGAAGATACTCCCTTCCCGCAGGTCGAGATGGGGGAAATGTTTTTGGGCCGCCTCGACCCGGTTCCCTGCATATTCATAGCCGCGAAGCATCCGTTCTTTGCCATAGCGACGATGGAGGAAGTCGAGCCAGTAGCCCTCGCCACACCCGACATCCAGCAAACTCGACCACCCCTTGAGCAGATGGCGAGCGGTACGTCGGAAGCGTCGCCAATCGGCCGCATTTTTCGGGTTGCGAAGAAGGCCCGACTCTTCGGCTTCGTAATAAGCTTTCAAATTGAGCTGATTTGTGTCAATCTTTGTTGAACTTGGTTGCATAATCTACTACACGCAATAAAATCACTCGAAAACCACCTACGCCCCTAACTACGAAAACGAAGACGGGCCGCAACGGTCAACAGGAACCGTATCCCCATTATATTTTAGAGCGTTCTTTGGACGCAATATCAGTTCATCCAGCACCCACACAGATCAACTTTGCGGGAAACGGGCCGCGTATTTGGTATGGAGCAGCGACTCGGCACGCTCGCCGAGCGGTTTGCCGAGAAAATCTTTGTAAGCAGCTTGGATCTCGGGGTTTTCGTTGCTGAGGCGGACTTTCTGCTTTTCGTCCTTCTTATAAAGATGTGACATACGCTGATCGAGAATCGTGCGAGAAATATGTTCCCGTCCGCTGGACTTCGGCTGCCCGCCACCCCCGATACACCCACCTGGACAAGCCATCACCTCGACAAAATCATACTGGGACTTGCCCTGCTTGATCGCTCGGAGCAGACCGCGAGCGTAACCGGTCCCGTGCACGATCGCGACACGCACCTTACGACCGTCGATATCGAGCGTCGCCTCGCGCACCCCCTTCAATCCTCGGGCCGGCTCGAAATGGAGCAACTTCTCGGGCATCGGTTTATCGGTCAACTGTACCCACGCGGACCGGAGCGCGGCCTCGGTCACGCCGCCCGTGTTGCCGAAAATAAGACCCGCGCCACTGCCACGCCCCATCAACGAGTCGAACTCCTGCTCGGGCAGCTTGGCGAACGACTTCTTTTTATTTTTCAGAAGGTACGCCAGCTCGCGCGTGGTCATGACGTAATCCATATCCCGCATTTTCTTCTTGCCATGGAAGCGGCCGGCGGCGTTCATCTCGGGCCGCGCGATCTCGAACTTCTTCGCCGTGCAGGGTGCGATCGCCACGTTGACGATCTTCTCGGGATCGATCTTTCGTTTCTGGGCAAAGTAGGTCTTGATCATCGCCCCTTGCATCATGATCGGGCTCTTGGCACTCGATATATGGGGCAGGATCTCCGGATAGAAAATCTCGGCAAATGAGACCCACGCCGGACAGCAACTCGTAAACAGCGGCAATTTCTCTTTCTTGTCCGAGGTCATCCGCCGAAGCAACTCGGCCGTCTCTTCGGCAATCGTCAGGTCGGCCGCAAAGGTCGTGTCGAGGACGTAATCAAAACCGACCGCTCGCAACGCGCCGACCATCCGCCCTTCGAAATCGCCCCCTTGCATCATCCCGAAGCTCTCACCCAGCGCGACCCGAACGGCCGGCGAGGTCGTGGCTACGACGATCTTCTCGGGATCCTCGATATGTTTTTGAACGGTCGGATAATGATACCGCTCGTTGATCGCATAATTGGGACAGGCAATCGAGCACTGGCCACATTGGATACAAGCTGCATGCCCGCCCATCTTCTGTTTGTCTCCGTAGCCCGAGACGGTCATGAATTGGGAGCAGAAATCGTAACAGGCCCCACATCCGCGACACCAGTCGCGGTTCCACGTCACGGCCGGATTGTCGGGTTGGATCGCGACGACCTGGCCACCACGCCCTCGACCTTGACCTCGACCATATCGCTGTGCCATACAAGGAGGCACGGTATCCAGCGTCAAGCCGGCACCCAACGCAACGCCTGCACCGGTAGCCATACTTCGAGCCAGCAATTCACGACGTGTCAACTTCGCCATGTCAAAAGATTCCTTCTAGGATAGATATACGGAGGGTTTTTCTGCAAGAAAAAACGGGATTGGGTAGCATCTTATTCTAGAAAAACAAGTGTCCAATGTCAACGAAAAGGTTCTCCGATCTTTTCCTCGCATAACACACGTAACAGTGTTTTTCTCGTAAAAACGCGAATATATCCGGACTGGACTTTAGGGGGGTACGCTGCTAAAATGAGCGGCGATTTCAACGTGGACATGCTGGAGCCTTATAATCACAACGACGCCGTAAAAACCCATCTCCCATAAGTCTCCCGCGCATTGTCCAACCATACTCACTCATTACCGCCTGGGGACACGCCCCCTCGGCATACCGCATTTACGGAGGAAAAATTGAAATGACTCGTGCAGCGACCTTCACGAAATGGCTCCGAACCAGTGGCAGCCTGCTGGTGGCCCTGGGCTTCGGGGCTGTTGTCGTCATCCTTATCATGTGGCTGGCGGGTTGGTTCTCGCCAAAAGTACCGACCGAGACTCCGGACATTTCGTCGGAACCGATCCCCGCCAGTAAGCCCGTAATCGTGCGAACTTGGCTGGCACCGGACACCGAGAAGGCAATCGGCGAGGTCCAAGCCGTGCATGAAACGACAATCCGCTCGAAGCTGCTCGCCACGGTCAAGGAGGTCAACATCTCGGCCAACCAAAAGGTCCGTGTCGACGAGGTCCTGATGCGGCTCGACGATGCCGACCTGAAGGCCAAGTTGCAGCAGGCCGAGTCGGCCATCGACTCGATCCGTGCCAAGGTCGATCAGCTCACTGCCGACAAGCAGCGATACGCCAACCTGGTCCAGAAAAACGCGGTCAGTCAGCAAGCCTACGATAAGATCGCAGCTGACCTAGACTCGACCAAAGCTAATTTCGAGCGTGCCAAAGCGGCCTACGACGAAGTACGAGCGAAGCTCGACTGGGCAACGATCCGATCCCCGATCGACGGTAAGATCATCGATAAAATGGTCCACACCGGCGACATCGTGACCCCCGGCCAAGTGCTGGTCACGCTGTACGACCAGAAACGAATGCAACTGGTCGCCAGCGTCCGCGAGTCGCTGGTCCACCAGATCAAGGAAGGAGAACCGATCGGCGTACAGGTCGACGTCCTCCAAGGCAAAACATGCCAAGGAATCATCAGCGAAATCGTACCCGAAGCCAATTCCAACAGCCGCAGCTTCCAAGTTAAAGTGACCGGTCCTTGCCCGCCGAACGTCTACTCCGGCATGTCCGGCAAAATCTTGATCCTGCGGGGACACAAAGAGGTGCTGATCATCCCGGATCGCGCGATACGGCGTGTCGGTCAACTGGAGTTGGTCCGCGTGGTGGAAAAAGACCGTAACACGAAAAAGGATCGCATCGTGGAACGCTCGATCCGCACCGGTCAACGCTTCCCCGCCACGGAAACCGGTGGCCAGTTCGGCGACGACATCGAAGTCCTCTCCGGGCTGCAGGCGGGCGAGGAAATCTTGGTACCCACCTCAGATCAAAATAGGTAGGAGGCAGATTATGACTGAGCACCACATACAAAAACTGCTTCCGGTCGAGCAGCACGGCTTCACGAACAAGATCGTCAAGATCTTTCTCGAGTCGAACCTCTCGATCATCCTGATCATCCTGTCCGTGATAGTCGGCCTGGCGGCGCTCGGCCTGACTCCACGTGAAGAAGACCCCCAGATCGTCGTCCCGCTGGCCGACGTTTATGTCGAGTTCCCCGGCCACTCGGCGGCCGAGGTGGAACAACTGGTCACCACGCCGCTGGAAAAGATGCTCTACCAAATCGACGGCGTCGAGTATGTCTACTCGATGAGCCGCGAGAATCGGGCCATCATCACCGTGCGATACTACGTCGGCGAAGACCGCGAGCGGAGCCTGGTGAAGCTCTATAAAAAAATCGACGAGAATGTCGACCTCGTCCCGCCCGGCGTAACCGGCTGGGTCGTCAAACCGGTCGAAATCGACGACGTTCCGGTCGTCACGCTCACGCTGACCAGCCCCACGGCCGACGACGCCAACCTGCGTCGGGTCGCCGAAGAGCTGACCCAGCGACTCGCCAGTGTTGACGACGTCTCGCGAGCTTATGTCGTCGGTGGCCGACCGCGAGTCGTGCAAGTACTCATGAACCCCGACAAGATGGCCGCCCATAAAATCACGCCGCTGGCTATCCAACAGGCGTTGCAAGTGACCAACGTACGCAAGACGGCGGGCAACTATCGCAGCAAAGACCAAGTGATCCTTGTCGAAGCAGGCCAACCCTTCGACGACGCACGACAACTATACGATCTGGTCGTCGGCGTGTTCGACGGCCAACCGGTCTTCCTCAAAGATGTCGCGATGATCGAAGACGGCCCGGAAGAGGTCGCCAACTACGTCCGACACGGCTGGGGCCCGGCCCGCGGTTTCACGCACCACGATTTCTTCCCCGGGACCATCCTTAGCGGCCAAAAAGAAGAGGCCCATCGGGTCGCCGACAACAGCCTCCGCCCGAGCCAGTCGGCCGTCACGATCGCGATCGCGAAGAAAAAAGGTGCCAACGCCGTCTGGGTCACCCACGACATCATGCACGAAGCCGAGAAGCTGTCCGAGAAAATCGTGCCGGACGATATGGAGCTGATCGTCACACGAAACTACGGCCTGACCGCCGACGAGAAAGTCAACGAGCTGGTCGAAGCACTGGCCGTGGCGATCGTGATCGTGATCGCCCTGCTCACCCTCGGGCTGGGCTGGCGCGAGGCACTGATCGTAGCGGTCGCCGTACCGGTCGTCTTCGGCCTGACGCTGGCCGTCAACCTGATGCTCGGCTTCACGATCAACCGCGTGACCCTCTTCGCGCTGATCCTGTCGCTCGGTCTGCTGGTGGACGACCCGATCGTCGACGTGGAAAACATCGCCCGCCACTTCACCCTGCGCGGGAAAGCGAACCGGTGGATCGTCCTCGAAGCGGTCGCCGAGATCCGACCGCCGCTGATCACCGCAACACTGGCCGTGATCGTGAGCTTCCTGCCGATGTTCTTCATCACCGGCATGATGGGCCCCTACATGCAACCGATGGCACTGAACGTCCCGGTCACGATGATCATGTCGATGGTCGTCGCGTTCACGATCACGCCCTGGATGTCGTACCATGTACTGCAACGGAAGTACAACAAAGGGACGCCGCCCAAACATGAGCATGGGCACGACCCGGACGACATCGAGGCGGTCAAGCAGTCGCGGCTCTACAAGATTTTCTATCCGATGATGGCCCCGCTGCTCCACTCGCGCGTGGTGGCATGGTCGTTCCTGCTGATTATCGGGGCACTGACCGTCGCCGCGATGGGCCTGGCCGCGACACGAAGTGTGCCGCTGAAGATGCTCCCCTTCGATAACAAAAACGAACTGCTGCTGGTGATGGATTTCGACGAAGGAACCACGCTCGAACGGGCCGACGCCGCCGTGCGGGACTTCGAGTCCTACCTGGCCACGATCCCCGAGGTGTCGGACTACACAAGCTACGTCGGTCTCGCCTCGCCGATGGACTTCAACGGCATGGTGCGACACTACTATCTCCGTCAAGGTGATAACGTGGCCGAGCTGCGGATCAACCTGGCCGGAAAGAAGAATCGCAACCAACAAAGCCATGCGATCGGGCTGCGAATGCGCGACGAGCTGCAAAAAATCGCCGATGACCACCATGTGCGGATGAAGCTGGTCGAGTCGCCGCCCGGCCCGCCGGTGATCGCGAGCCTGGTCGCCGAAGTGTACGGTCAGCCGGACAACAACTACGAAGACCTGCTCGAAGCGGCCGATACGATCGCCGCCCGCATGGAGGTGGAACCGGGGGTCGTCGACATCGACACCATCCGCGAAGCGCCCCAGCGCAAAGTCATCTTCATCAGTGACAAGGAAAAGGCGGCCCTGAATGGCATCTCGACCGAACAGATCGCCGCAACGCTCAAGACCCTGCTGGGAAGCGACGCCATCGGCATCATCCGCAGCGAGACGGAGCGCAACCCGCTTCGGATCGAGCTGAAGCTGCCTGAAAATCAAAGGACCAGTGCGGCCGACCTGACGAAAATCTACCTTAAGGGAAATCAGGGCCAAATCGTGCCGCTGGCCGAGTTGGGCCACTGGGAGACCGACCGCGTCGATCAGATGATCTATCACAAGAACCTGCATCGGGTCGCCTACGTCTTCGCCGAATCGGCCGGCCGACCCCCGGCCGACGTCATCGTCGACCTGATCGCCGACAAACGCGACGGCCAACCGGCCGACTCCGAGAAAGTGACCTACGTCGGAAACGGCTGGATCGCCGACAAGGAAGGGCGGCCCGTTGACCGACGGACGTTCTTCTCCAACGGAAGCGATATCCAGTGGAAGGTGCCCGACGGGTTCGACGTCGAGTTCGCGGGCGAGGGCGAGTGGCAGATTACGCTCGACGTGTTCCGCGATCTCGGGCTGGCGTTCGGCGCGGCCATGATCGCGATCTACGTCCTGCTGGTCGCGCAGACCGGCTCGTTCACCATCCCGGTGATCGTCATGCTCGCGATCCCGCTGACCGTGCTTGGCGTGATGCCCGGCTTCTGGCTGTTGAACGTGATCAACGCCAACTACGTCGGCGGCTTCCTCGACCCGGTCTACTTCACGGCGACCGGCATGATCGGTATGATCGCCCTGTCGGGTATCGTCACGCGCGACTCGATCATCCTGGTCGACTTCATCCACCTGTCGCTGGCCAAGGGCCGCACGCTGTTCGACGCAATCATGGAGAGCCGCGTCGTCCGCCTGCGTCCGATCCTGCTGACGACCGGGGCCGCGATGCTCGGTGCCGTGCCGATCATCATCGACCCGATCTTCTCAGGCCTCGCCTGGGCATTGATCTTCGGCCTGTTCGCCTCGACCCTCTTCACTCTGTTCGTCATCCCGGTCGCCTACTGGCTGCTGTACG
>JASFHG010000062.1:0-10971 GCA_050123355.1 Planctomycetia bacterium | reverse complement strand
CGATCCGATCGCACGGTGAACGAGCCACGACCCGATCTCTTGCAAGCGTTTTTCAAGATGGATCGCATCCTCCTCCACTCCGACCGGGACCGACACTTGGGCGATACACGGACCGGCATCGACTCGCGGGGTCATGTGGATCACCGTGACGCCCGACTCCGTCTCGCCATTATAGATAGCCCAATTGATCGGCGCGGCGCCTCGGTATTTCGGCAGCAGGGAGGCATGCAGATTCACCCCACCCAATCTGGCCGTCGCCAACGCCTCGGGCGACAAAATATAGCCATAGTCGCAAACGATCATCAGATCGGCTTGAAACTCCAGCAGGCGGGCAATCGTCTCGGGGCTATTGATGTCTTCGGGCGCATAGATCGGCAAGCCCAGATTCTCGGCAACCTCTCGCATCGGATTGCTGCCGGGAATAGGCTTTCCACGGTGGGTTCGCACCGGCGTGGTCACCAAAGCGACCATTTCGTGGTAACTATCGTGGAGCACTCGAAATGTGGGTACGGCAAAAGGGCCCGTACCGACCATCAATAATCGCATCGTCGTAAATATCTATGAAATCACCTCGTGCAGGAAATGAACTCATTATCCTACCTCGTGAATGGACCCCCTGCAAGACGGGAACGCTCCCGTGACTAAAGATTTACCCCAAGCCCCCCCAAGTCCTACTTTCGAGCCTATCCGAAAACCTACTTTTGTTAAATGTTAGCCCCGTCGGGGAGCGACGGGATTTCGGGACATTTCCGCCCGCAGGCGGCCGGGCTAACGGGAGTTTTCCGATAAGCCCCCGGCCCCCAGTCCGAGAACCTTACCAAGACCACCACGATCTTGTATAATAGGTGGTTTGTATTACTTCCCTACGCAATTCCCTATCTTCCCAAAATATTCAATTACCAACCCATGATCCCCTACAGTCCAGCCTACAGCCTGATCGTTCGAGTCCGCTACCCAGAAGTCTGCCAAAAAGAAGGCCGAGGGAAACTGGCCCAAATCGTCGCCACCGTCGCCGAGGAAGACGGATTTCTCGAAACCATCGAAACCGTCGACTCGGAAGAAAATGATCCTTCGGCAAATGGAATGGTCGTCCGCGACTTGGTACTGCGGGCAGCCAACACCGACGAAACGCAACGAATCGCAAAACGGATCGGCGAGATCGACCAGGTCGAAGTCCTCTCGGTCGTCGACCGGACCTTCCAACTCCACGAGCGGGGAAAAATCGAGGTTGTCACCAAATCGCCGATCGACACCCGCGACGCACTCTCGATGGCCTACACACCCGGCGTGGCCCGCGTCTGCCAGGCGATCGACAAAGACTACGAAAAATCGTTCGACCTGACGATCCGAGCCAACACGGTCGCCGTGATCAGCGACGGGTCGGCCGTCCTCGGGCTGGGAAACATCGGTGCCGCGGCAGCCATGCCGGTCATGGAAGGCAAGGCAGCCCTGTTCAAGGAGTTCGCCGGCGTCGACGCCTTCCCGATCTGTATCGATACGCAAGACCCCGACGCGATCGTCGAGGCCTGTCGCCAACTGGCCCCGACGTTCGGCGGGATCAACCTCGAAGACATCTCCTCGCCACGATGCGTCGAGATCGAACAACGCGTGATCGAAGCGGTCGACATACCCGTCTTCCACGACGATCAACACGGTACGGCCGTCGTCGTCTTGGCCGCACTGCTGAACGCCTTGAAGCTGGTCGATAAATCGTTCTCCGACATCCGCGTCACGTTCAGCGGGGCGGGCGCCGCCGGAGTCGCCATCACCAAGCTGCTCCAAAAAATGGGCGTCCAACAAATCGTCCTCTGCGACCGTGAAGGAGCGATCCACCGGGGACGCACGTTCGGCGACAACCCGGTCAAGCAGTGGATGGTCGAAAACACCAACCCGGACCAAATCTCCGGCAGCCTGAGCGACTCGCTACGCGGCGCCGACGTTTTCATCGGCGTTTCGGGCCCCGACGTCGTGACGGTCGACGACATCCGCGGCATGGCCGCCGACCCGATCGTCTTCGCCCTATCGAACCCCGACCCGGAAATCCACCCGAAGCTTGCCCTGCCCCACGTCCGTGTCATGGCGACCGGCCGCTCCGATTTCCCGAACCAGATCAACAACGTGCTCTGCTTCCCCGGCCTCTTCCGAGGTCTCCTGGACGCACGAGCCCGCCGCGTCACCGACGAGATGAAGGTCGCCGCCGCACGGGCTATCGCCGAGGTCATCTCCGAAGACGAGCTCCGCCCTGACTTCATCATCCCCAGCGTCTTCGACAAACGAGTCGCCAAACACGTCGCCAAGGCAGTCGCGGAACTGGCATAAAAAACCGTTTATGAATCTCGGGTACTTTCAAATTACATCGTCAAGCCGGAATTGGGCCGCGAAGCGAGCCCTATTCCGGGTAAAAGAAGATCGATCAAACCATGTCAAACATCGCTATCATCGACTACGGGATGGGCAACCTCCGAAGCGTCCAGAAGGGCTTTGAAAAGGTAGGTGCCCAGGCCCATATCACGAGCGATCCGGATCAGGTCGCCGAGGCCGACAAGGTCGTGCTGCCGGGCGTCGGGGCGTTTGAAGACGCGATCGCCGAGCTACGCAAGAAAAACCTGGTCCAGCCGGTCCTCGACGCGATCAACTCAGGCCGACCGTTCTTGGGCATCTGTCTCGGGCTGCACCTGCTGTTCGACATGAGCTACGAGAACGGCGAGCACCAAGGACTCGGCATCATCCCCGGCCGCGTCGTCCGCTTCGAGTTGCCCCGCGAGTACAGCATCCCGCACATGGGCTGGAACCAACTGCTGATCCGCCGCAAGGCCCCGATCCTCGACGGACTCGACGAAGGCACCCAGGTCTACTTCGTCCACTCCTACTACGTCGTCCCGGACGACCGGGAAGTTATCGCGACCGAGACCGACTATCCCGACCCGTTCTGCTCGATGATTTGGCGAGATAACGTCTTCGCGACCCAATTTCACCCCGAAAAGAGCCAGGCCGAGGGGCTGAAAATCCTGAAAAATTTTTCCACCCTATAACGCGGAAATTGGGCTAAAATCGGCCTTTTCCCCTCGTTTTTAGGTAAAAATGGGATAAAATAGAGGTTTCGGCAAACCGACGCCCCCGTGATTGAAATATGGGGGGCCTGTAGGGTAGAATAGTGGGATAGCAATCCTACCGCACCACCAACCCACCTAAGCAAATAAAGATGACTCGCACACTTACCAGCATCGTTCTCGCCCTCCTGCTCACACTGACCGGCAGCTTCGCACAAGCCAACTCCCTGTCGCGGACCATCAATCAAACCCTCCCCAAAATCGTCAAGATCTTCGGAGCCGGCGGGTTCAAAGGGATGGAAGCCTATCAAAGCGGAACGCTCATCAGCGGCCAAGGGCACATCCTGACCGTGTGGAGCCATGTACTGGATACCGACGAGATCGTCGTCCTGCTGAACGATGGCCGTCGCTTCGAAGCGACCCTTCTCGGAGCCGACCCCGGCCGAGAGATCGCCATCCTGAAGATCGACGCAAACGATACGCCCCACTTCTCGTTGAAGCAAGCGGCCAACAACATCGATGCCGGTACTCGCGTCCTCGCGTTCTCGAACCTCTTCAAAACGGCGACCGGCAACGAACCGGTCAGCGTCCAAAGAGGTGTCGTCTCGGTCGTGACCGATCTCTCCGCGCGACGCGGCGTGTTCGAAACGATCTACCGCGGCCCGGTCTACATCGTCGACGCCATCACCAACAACCCCGGTGCGGCCGGCGGTTCTCTCGTCACGTTCGATGGGCAATGGGCCGGGCTGATCGGAAAAGAACTGCGAAATAACGAAAACGATACCTGGCTCAACTTCGCGATGCCAATCAGCGAACTGAGCAATTCGGTCGAAAAGATCCTGTCGGGCGAAAAGACGGTGTCCGACCTGAACACCGATCGTCCCAAGCCGGAAAATCCCACGCGGATCTCGCAGCTCGGCGTGACCCTCATCCCCAACGTTCTGCCGCGTACGCCACCGTACCTCGACCAGATCGCCCCGAACTCGATCGCCGCCAAAGCCGGCCTGCAACCGGACGACCTGATCGTCTTCCTCGGCGACCGCCTGATCCAATCGTCGGACAACCTGAAGGAAGAACTCTCCTACACCCCGAACGATCAACCGATCGAGATGACCGTCCTCCGCGGCGGCCAACTGATCGTCGTCAAACTGGCCGGACGGTAGTTTAGCCGCCGGACATCGTCCGGCGTGTTCCGAAGTTTCTCAAACGCGACGAACGATGTTCGTCGGCTAAACTTCTGTATACCCAAAAACATCAATGTAACATGCGCTAGTCACTACGTTGCTTATGTGAACAGTCTCGTTAGCCGCGCGACTTTATGTCCGCGCTTTAACCGATCTATTGGTGCGCGGGTAAAGATTTTTCGGTTAGCTCGATTTCGGGAAAACACATCCTTGATACCTTCAGTAACCGTTAAATCGCGGGCATGAAGCCACGCGGCTAACGAACGATGGAAGAAATGTCGCGTTTTCCGACACGCTGACTTCTCAAACGCGACGAACGGTGTTCGTCGGCTAAACGCTCTCTGAGTTTCTACCGCAATTCCGCGCCGTGCTCTTTCGCACACGCGGCGACGATCTCGTCGCGGACGCGGTCGGCTTCCTGGTTCGTGAGCGTCCCGTCCTTCCAGCGAAGCACGAGCGTCATCAAGAGGCTCTTCTTCCCCGCACCGAGCTGTTTCTCGTCGCGATAGGTTTCCAGATAGCAGAGCGATTCGAAATACTCGCCGCAATTCGCCTCGACCGTCGCGGCCAGATCCGACCAGCAGACCGACTCGTCGACCACGAAGTTCATATCACGAGTCATCGACGGATAAAGCGGCAACGGGCTGAACTGAGGCACCAGATCGGCTGCCTCGAACAAAACTTGCAAATCGAGCTCCGCGACGACCGTCGGAGACCGCAGTTCGAACTGCTTCATCCCTTCCTCGGACACCTGGCCGAGAAAACCGAGTCGCTGACCGTTCAGCTCGAGCCGACACGCCATGCCCGACGCGAGCATCGGGACGTCCGACTTGACGACCGTCAGTTGGGCCGCCGGATTGACCGCGTCGAGAATCGCCTCGATCGCGCCCTTCACCTCGAAGAAATCTCGCCCGCTGGTCAGGCCGAGCATCTTCCGCTCGTCGGGAAGCTGCTTTTTGCCTTGCGGTAGGTAGACTTTCGCGATCTCGAACAGCTCGATCACCGGGTTGGCCAACGTTTCGTTCGTGCGACGCGCCTTCAAAAGGCTCGGGATCAGGCTGCGACGCAACTGGTTCGCACCACGAATAACCGGCGTGAAGGTCGACAGGGCCTCCGCCTCGGTCCACGGACTCATCGCCTCCGAAGCAACTTCGTCGACCACGCTGAGCGTCATCGCCTCGTCATAGCCGAGCGACGTGAGCGTACCGCGAATCTTCGTCGTTACAATATCCTCCGGACGACGCGCCGAAGCGACCATCGGGACACCGACGTCCTGCGGGATACGGTCATAGCCGTGGATCCGCGCGACCTCTTCGACCAGATCGATCTCGCGGGTCAGGTCACGCCGCCAACTCGGCGGGATCACCTCGATCGTCTTCGAGTCCGCCTTGACCTCCTGGTTACCGAGCTTCGTCAAAATGGTCCGCACCTCTTCGCCCGAGACGGAAATGCCAAGAATCCGCTCGACCTGATCGATACGGAGCACGATCGGCTCGCGTTTCGGCGGAGTCGGGCCGACGTCGACGACCCCCTCGCAAAGCTCGCCACCGGCCAGGTCGAGAATCAACTCGGCACAGCGGCGGCTGGCCCAGTCGATATTGTCCGAATCGATCCGACGCTCGAAACGATACGACGAATCACTATGCAAATTCAGACGCCGAGCGGCATTCCGGATCGCGACCGGATCGAACTCGGCCGCCTCGATCAGGATGTCGGTCGTTCGGCTGGAGATCTCCGTCACCGCGCCGCCCATCACGCCACCGATCGCGACCGCGTTTTTCGCATCGGCGATAATACACATGCCGGGCTCGAGGTCATACATCTTATGATCGATCGCTTCGATTTTTTCCTTCTTGAGAGGCTCGCGGACGATGATCTGGCCCCCTTCGAGCTTCGCGAAGTCGAACGTATGCAGCGGCTGGCCGCACTCCATCAAGACGTAGTTCGAGATGTCCACGACGTTGTTGATCGGCGTGATCCCGATCGCTTCGAGCCGGTCGGCCATCCAGTCGGGACTCGGGCCGATCTTCACACCGCGAACCACACGCGCGGTGTAACGGAAACAGAGCTCGGGGCAGTCGATCCGCACCTTGACCAGATCCGCCACCGAAGGCCCTTTCGCCGCCGGTTGGGCCGCGGGAATCTTCAGCTCCTTGTCCCAAAGAACGCTCACCTCGCGAGCGACGCCGACGTGGCCCAAGCAATCCGGCCGGTTGCTCGTCACTTCCAAATCGATCGCCAGATCGTCGCCGAACTCCTCGGTCCCTTCATGGTTCAAGCCCGCCATCATGAGCCGATACTCCAGCTCCTCCTGCGACATGTCCAGTGCTACGTATTCTTTCAGCCAATTCCAGGAAACTATCATAACTTCGTTAGTTTTTCAGTGTGTAATAGAGGACAGATAACAGACGACAGAGGACAGAAGGAGCTTCTGCTCCACGGATAACATCGCGACAGTCTTATTTTCTGTCCTCTGTCATCTATCCTCTGTCCTCTCTTCTAATGAAATTGTTCGAGGAAACGAACGTCGTTCTTGTAAAACTCGCGGATGTCCGTCACGCCGTGGCGACGGGCACAAACTCGCTCGATCCCCAGCCCGAACGCCAGCCCGGTCACCTCCTCCGGATCGTAGCCGACCGAGCGAAGCACGTTCGGGTCGACCATGCCGGCACCGCCGAACTCGATCCAGCGGTCGTTCCAGCTCATGTCGACCTCGACACTCGGCTCGGTGAACGGAAAGAACGACGGGCGGAACCGCACCTCGACATCGTCGCCGAAGAAACACTCCGCAAAAAGGTGCAAAATGCTCTTCAGGTCGGCCATCGTGACCTGCTTGTCGACCAAAAGGCCTTCGATCTGGTGAAACATCGGATAATGCGTCATGTCGGCCGTGTCCGGTCGATACACCCGCCCGAGCGAAATGATCCGCACCGGCGGCTTCATCTTCTCCATCGTCCGGATTTGGACCGTACTGGTCTGGCTCCGCAGCATCCAGTTGTCGCCCGTCGGTGCCTGACCGGCCGCGACTTGGGCCGTGGCCAGATAAAAGTTGTCCAACGGATCGCGAGCCGGGTGCTCCAGCGGGATATTGAGCGCTTCGAAGTTATGCCACAGGTCCTCGACCTCGGGCCCCTCGGTCACCGTGAAGCCGAGCCGGCCCATGATGTCGGTCAGCTCCTCGATCGTCTGCGTGATCGGGTGCAGCCGCCCGAGTTTCGGCCGAACGCCGGGCACGGTCGGATCGAACGTGTCGCCCGCCCCGGAAGTGTCGCCCGCTGCGGCAAACCGAGTAACGGCCTCCTCCAACGCGGCTTCGAGCTCTTTTTTGACCTCGTTGAATCGCTTCCCGGCAACCGGCTTGTCCGCCTTGTCGACTTTTCCAAGCCCTTTTTGAACATCCTTGAACTTCCCGCTCTTCGCGCCGAGAAATTCGATACGGACCTGTTCGACTTCGTCCGGATCTTTCGCGGCATTCAGCGCGGCAAGAGCGGCCTGGGTGAGATTTTCCAAATCTTGCAGGAAATCGGAAAGTGCCATAGGTGCTATCCTAAAATGATAAACGGTAAACCAAAAAGCGAGAGACAGGTCAACCCGCCTCTCGCTTGTTACTATGTGTAGCCTTGTGAGAAAGGGTCCAACCCTTAGCCGGCCAGCGCCTCTTTTGCCTTTTCGACCACGGCATCGAATCCCTCGGGGTCGTCGATCGCCATTTCGGAGAGGACCTGACGGTTCAGCGCGATGTTGGCCTTGGTCAGGCCGTTGATAAACTCGCTATAGCGGATACCCCGTTCACGAACGGCGGCATTAATGCGGATAATCCAGAGCTTTCGGAACTCACGCTTTCGGACCCGACGGTCACGATAGGCGTACTGGCCGGCTCGGACCAGTGTTTCCTTCGCGGTTCGGAGCAGCCGCCCGCGACCGCCTCGATAGCCCTTGGTTTTCTTGAAAAGTCGATTTTTGGCCCTATTTCGAGCCGAACCTTTGGTAGTTCTCATCGGAGGTTTTCCTTCTTTACTAAGCGAAAACAAGGCCTCTCGGCGAAACACTTCTCAATGGAAGTCTGCCAAGACGTTTCTTCTTGCCCGTCCGCTCAAAACAAAAAATGTAATTTAATAAACGGTTGGTCCCACAAGCTGATTAATAGTCGCCCCGACAAAGCCGGGGGATTTCCCAATATATTAATAGCTATGCTTTCCGAGCGCTTCTCGGATCTTCACGGCTTCGCACTCCACGACCGTTCCGGTCCCGCGAAGATTACGCTTCCGCTTGTGATCCATACGTGCAGCCAAGTGGCTCGTACCGCTGTGGCGGTGCTTCGCCTTCCCCTTGGCCGTCAGACGGAACCGCTTCTTGGTCCCTTTGTGTGTCTTCTGCTTTGGCATGGTTTACTCTAGTGCTACTGGTTTATTGAATACGATACGGAAACTCGTCATTATAACCCAACAAAGGCCATGGAAAAGGGGGATCGGCTAAAACGGGCCAAAAAGTCGAGCCGAAACAGGAAACCCCCCTAAAAGTGGTAATTCTGGGTTGGATGTTTAGCCGATGAACACCGTTCGTCGCGTTTTGAGTGGTTCAAGACACGCCGAACAATGTCCGGCGGCTAAACGCAATATCTCCCCTTTTGTGCACCCAAGATGGCATTTTAGGGTAAAAATATCCTAAATAAAAGCCATTGGTTCTTCGCCAAGCATCGTGAAATACATTGCATTTCGAATTCATCTTCCGTACAATTGAGATAGGGCGATGCGAATAGAATCCCCCTAGCAGAGGGAGGGTCCTGCCAATAAGCCCTCCCTGTCGACAAATTTGATTGCCGGCAAAACCCACCCACCCCTTCACCAATAGGTTGAAGGTCTACCTTCCTATAAAATTCCTCAGAGGTCACATCATGCACCTTCGATTTATGTATGCCTGTCTGATTGCTGCGACATTATTTACCGTCCCGAGCCATGGAGCAGAACCGCTGCCCCGCGTTGCAACTTTTAAGGCAGACGTCACGTTGCCGATAGGCCATCCTTGCTATACCGACTATAAGCCGGTCAAGACGATCGAGCATCCCCAGTTCGCCAAGGGGATCGTGCTCGAAGACGGCAAGACGAAGAATCGCTACGTGATCTGCACCTTCGACTGGTGCGAAATTTGCAACGGGTCGCACGATCTGGTCCGCGAAAAGATCGCCAAGGCGGTCGGGACCACGGTAGATCGAGTGATGGTACTTTCCGTCCACCAGCACACGGCCCCGATGGCGGTCGGTGACGCGCAACGGCTGCTCGATAAAACCAAGAAACCGGCCAAGGCGTGGGATCTGAAGGTCCTCGACGAGCTCTTCAGCCGAGCGGCCAAGGCGGCAGGCGAGGCGGTCGAAAATCTTCAACCGTTCAATCAGGTCGGCACGAGCGAAGCCAAAGTCGAGCGAGTCGCCGCCAATCGGCGGATCCTCGGCGAGGACGGAAAAATCCACATGCGATGGAGCGCCACGACCGACCCGGACCTGATCGCCGCCCCCGAGGGCCTGATCGATCCGATGCTCAAGACGATCACGTTCGCCAAAGACGGCAAGCCGCTCGTCCGGATGCACTACTACGCAGTCCACCCGCAAAGCTTCTATCGCGACGAGCGAATGAGCTACGATTTTGTCGGCATGGCTCGCGAGAAGCTCGAAAAAGAGGACGGAGCCTATCAGATCTACTTCACCGGCTGTACCGGCGACATCACGGCAGGCAAGTACAACCAGGGCACGCGGGAGAATCGCACCGAGTTGGCCGATCGGCTCTACGACGGTATGAAGCGATCGGTCGCCGCGACGAAATATGCCCCCGTTGGCCCGATCAGATGGCGTACGGCCCCGCTCACGGCCGCCCCGCAATTTGCCGAAAAGGCACACGCCTACGAGAAAAAACTGAGCAACCCTCGTGAAAAAACCCACCAACGAGTCTTCGCCGCACAGGACCTCGCGTTTTTGAAGCGGATCGACCGCCCGTTCTTCCTCTGCTCGCTCGAGTTGGGCGACGTCTCGATGGTCTATCTGCCGGGCGAACCGTGCATCGCGTTCCAGCTTTACGCTCAAAAGGCCAAGCCGGGCAGCTTCGTCGCGGTCAGCGGCTACGCGGACGGTGGATGCGGTTACATTTGTACCGAAAACATGTTTGATGAAGGTGGCTACGAGCCGAGCGCTTCCCGTTTTGCTCCCGAAGTGGACCAAAAACTTCGTGCGGCTATCGACTCACTATTAGGAAAAGAACCAACACCCCCCTCCGAATAATCCCTCTTTTTTTCTACTTTTGTTTTTAAAGGATACACCATCATGCTACGCAGAAGTTGTCATGCCGCCATTCTTTTGAGTCTTATCATCAGCTTGTTTATCTCTTCTGCAAAAGCTGAAGAAAAATCCGAAGCATCCAAAGCGAAGCCCGAAACGATCGAGGCCTGGCGACAGCTCAAGTTCGGCCTGTTCATACATTGGGGGCCGGTCAGCCTGAAAGGGACCGAAATCGGCTGGTCGCGGATGTGCCCGCGTACCCCTTGGACCAAATGGAAATTTAAGGGGAGCGTCCCGGTCGAAGAGTACGACAACCTCTACAAAAAGTTCAACCCGGAAAAGTTCGATGCGGAGGAATGGGTCCAAATCGCCAAGGACGCCGGGATGCGATACCTGGTCTTCACGACCAAGCACCACGACGGGTTCTGCAACTTCGACTCGAAATGGACCGACTACAAGATCACCTCGCCCG
>JASFHG010000061.1:0-10996 GCA_050123355.1 Planctomycetia bacterium | reverse complement strand
GAAGTGGTCGTCGACATGCAAAAAGACAAGGTGATCGAAAAACTCATCCAGCACCTTACCTCGCCGTAAAACAACACATCAAACCAAAGCGGCTTCTTCCATTTTGGGGTCGATTTCTAATCGCGACTGCCGCCTGCGAAGATCATAACGTAATAGAGCAAAGTCATGATCGCTTGTAGTGTTGCGGCAACGTAGGTCATTGCGGCCGCGTTGAGCATCTTATTGACGTAGCCCATCTCCGACGCCGGCACGATCCCCAAGTTGACCAACTGGGCCTTGGCTCGCGAACTGGCGTTGAATTCTACCGGCAAGTTGACAAGCTGAAAGACAACCACCGCCGAAAAGAGAATGATGCCCACCAACATAAGCACCTGGGAGAAAAAAGCACCGAGAATCAGCAGCAAGATGCCCGCCTGACTCCCAAACCCGGCCATCGGGACCGCCATGTTACGAACCACCAGCGGCGCATAGTTTTTCGCATCCTGAATCGCGTGCCCTGCTTCGTGGGCAGCAATCCCGACCGACGCAAGCGTACAGCCCTGGTACACCTCAGGGCTGAGCCGAAGCACTTTGTGTCGCGGATCGTAATGATCGCTCAAAAAACCTCGAACTTGCTCGATACCCACATGGTTCAGCCCGGCCGAATCGAGAATATGCCGAGCGGCCGCCGCGCCGCTCAACGGAGCCGGTTGCTTCTTTCCACGCGCAAAGGTCGACGCTACTTTGGCCTGTGCCCAAAGCCCCAACAAAAACGCCGGGATGACAAACAAAAAATAGGTTCCAAGACCCATGGCTGTTATCCTCTTCTGTTTTTCCTCGTAATCAAACCATTATTGAGGTCTGCATTGCTAATGAACCGTTCTGCGGCCAGAAATCCAGCAAACCCGGCTGGTACAGCCGCGTTTGCGGTCGCACAACGATCATTGAATACATCGGAATCAATAGTACATAATTATACACCACAGCCTGGGCGAGGAAAGTGTCGGCCGCTCAACCACCCCAGCGGTTGTACCAAGCACGCTCGTCAAACGGGAGCTTTTTCATTTGCTGTTCTTGAGTTACGGGGACACCCAACGGGAGGAGGATATTCACATCCAAACCGGCCGGCACACCCAAGAGCTCGGCGATTCGGTCCGCCGTATCGCCCAGCCGGAGCACGCCATCCAGCCAGACACTTGCGTAGCCGAGCGACGTGATCGACAAAAGCATGTTCTCCACCGCGGCCGAAACATCCTCGCGATCGAAACTCATGCCATGAAAAACCGGCCGCGGGTCGGTGATGCACACGATGATCGCCCGCGCCGTTTGCACAACCGGCCGATCAATAATCTGCGCCAGCTTGGCGATGACCGCCGGATCATCGACGATAACAAATTTCGTTACCTGCTCGTTCTTCGCCGACGGGGCCTGGATGCCCGCCTGAACGATTTTTTCCAAATCCTCGCGAGGGACCGGCTGCTCGGTAAATTCCCCCCGATAACTATGCCGCTTGGCAATCGCTTCAAATAATTCCATGAGTATTCCTTGCTGTGTTTTTGAGTTTTATAAATGTTAGCCGCTTCACTTGTGAAGCGTTGTGGTTTTCATAAACGTCGCACAAGTGCGACGGCTAACTTACCAACTTATCGTAATTCTCCTGCCACCAAGCCAATGTGTCGGAGAGGGTCTGGTCGACCGTAAAGGTCGGCCGCCAACCGGTCTCTTTTTCGAGACGCGTGATATCCGCGATCGGATCTTGCTTGAAGCCGGGCCGCGTTTCGATCACGTCTCGTTCGGCACCGGCGATTTCCAACAGTCGATCGATCAAGTCGCCCGTCCGCTGTGCCGTGCCGGATCCTACATTATACACCGTGCCGCTCGAACCGACCTCCGCAAGCAGTTGGTAAGCACACACCACATCGCGCACATCCAGCAAGTCGATCCGTGCGTCACGCGTGTGGATCCGGATCGGGTCCGTCTCGGAACCAACGATCTGCTTCATCCACTCGGGCAACATCATCCGCCCGATTTGACGGGGGCCGGTATGTTGAAACGCGCGGACGATCACCGTATCCAAGTTGTGTCGCTCGGCCGCCTCGACAACTACTTGCTCGGCGGCGAGTTTGGTCTTGCCATAGCCACGCGTCGGCCCGACCGGCGCCGTCTCGACCACTCGCGCCGCCTCCGGATCAACCGGGGCGTAAACGTGGCTACTACTGACGAAGACCAGCCGTGCCCGGGGCGCGGCCGCGAGCATCGCCTCGACCACACGCCGAGTCCCCTCGACATTGATCGCCACGGCCTTCTCGGTCGGTTCCTCCTCGCCACAATCGGCCGGCACACTGACCGCCGCAAGATGATAGACCACGTCCGGCTCGAAATGTTCGATCGTCTGACAAACGGCCGCTTCATCCTTGGATTGCGAAAAATCCCACGCTGAAAGCGAAATTCGATCCCGGATCTCGCTCGGGCTGGTCGACAGCCACTGCCCGTCGGGCGAGAAACCGAGTACCTCGTCCCCTGCCTCAAGGAGCCGCTGGGCCAAATGTCCGCCGACAAAGCCGGAGATTCCGGTAATAATGGTCCGTTTTGTCATAAAAATTATCGTGTCGTTATGAATTCACGCGAGATCTGGTTAATTTACGTGACCCGAGCTGTTTATCGTCGGTGAAATTATCAAAATTACCGATAGAAGCAAAAGGAAATAGTGACCTAATTTGGGCATTCTACCGCATTTTTATCTCACACCGCAACGGCCGATTTCCTGGAGAAGCGATCTTCGTCAAGATCCTTCTCGAATAAATATCCTGTCATTTGCTTGGCAGAACGGATGAATAAAATTAAACTGACGGATAGATCTCGTTAGCCCATTTGTACATTTAACCCATTTTATCCTCGCTGTTATGGCCGCCGACAAAATACTTCGCGGAAAACTGCTCGTTGCCGATCCACACCTACCGGACGCCAATTTCTTCCGGTCGGTCGTCTTTCTCATTGAACATAACGAGGAAGGGGCCATCGGGTTGGTGCTCAACCGGACGTCGGAACGCTCGATCGCCGAACTTTGGGACGAAATCAGCGAAAAACCGTGTGAAAGCGAGGCCAAAATCGACCTCGGGGGGCCGGTCGAAGGGCCGCTCATGGCGATCCACACCCTGCCCCATCTGGCCGAGCTGGAAATCATCCCCGGTATCTTCTTCGCCGCCCAGCGAGACCATCTCGACGACCTGGTCCACACAACCCAATCGCCCTACCGCCTCTTCGTCGGCCACTCTGGCTGGGGGCCTGGACAATTGGAACAAGAACTCGACGAAGGGTTCTGGCTCGTCACTGAACCGTCCAACGAGCTGATCTTCCACTCGGCCGACGGGCTGTGGGAACAAGCAGCCAAGCAGGTCGGCGACAGTGTCCTACGCGATTCGATCCATATCAGACACATCCCAGACGACCCGTCCATGAACTAAATGGTATTTCTTTGCGCCACAAAAATCGCTCTGGGTGGCTTTCTTGCGGTTTTGTAAAATGGACAGACGATTACCTGCCCATTTTACCGCCGGAAAGACCCTATTCATGTCTCAGGACTGCACTTTATCCAACAATACACTGACGCTCGACTCCTCTCCTGATACCACACGTTTGACGCATATTTTCTGGGGCTGGACTGCCTGCCATGTCCTGATCTGGACGTTGGTTCCTTATCTGACTCAGCCGAACTTGCCGCTCGACGCGATCGAGATGCTTTACATCGGACATGAATGGCCGATCGGGCATTTCAAACACCCAACCCTGCCCGGCTGGCTCGCGGAAGCGGCCTGCCTTCTCACCGGCAACGCAGCCTGGGCCATTTACCTCCTCTCACAATTAGCCGTCGGTACCTGCTTTTGGGCCGCCTGGCGGCTCGGTCGCGAGATCCTCTCACCACGACTGGCACTGGTCGCCGCCGCGCTGCTGGAAGGCTGCTGGTACTACAATTTCAAAAGCACCGAGTTCAACAACAACCTGGGGATGTACCCGTTCTGGGCACTGGCCATCCTTTTCCTCTATTGGGCCATGCATCGCGAGAAAAATTTCTACTGGATCATGATCGGCGTGTCGCTCGGCCTCGGGATGCTCGCCAAATATGCCACCGGCATCCTGGCCGTAACGATGCTGCTATACATGATCGTCGACCCGAGCGCGCGGCGTTGGTGGCGGCGGCTAGGTCCTTATTTAACGCTCCTTTCGGCCGCGATCGTCTTCGCCCCGAACCTCTACTGGGCACTCACGAGCCGTTTCGGGCCCGTCAAATTTGCCATCGAACGGACCACCGTCGAGGACAGCAACTTTTTCACTCGACTCTGGTACCCGATCGAATTTACCGGCTCGCAACTCCTTGCCTTGCTGCCTCTCTTGATTGTCGCCTTGCCGATGTTGATCGGCAGCCGACGGCGCAAGGCGGACGGTGTCGAAAGCGATCCGGCGACACGACGATTCCTCTCGGCGATGGTCCTGTGGCCGCTCGCACTCCATCTGATCATTTCTGCACTAGGCAACCTGCATCTGCGCAGCATGTACGGCTCACAGCTTTGGACCTTCTTCGGAGTTTGGTTACTGTACACGTTTCAAGTTCGCGAAAGTCGGGCCGTCTATCGTCGCGTGGCCTGTGGAATTATCCTTATTTCGATAATATTTGTAGCGGCGATCGCGATCCGCGACACGGCAGGACCCGTGGTTCGCAAAAAGGCGTCACGGATTCATTTTCCCGGCAAGGCACTCGCAACCAAAGTGCACGAACTTTGGGCCGAGGTATCTGACGCCCCGCTTCCGGTTGTCGCAGGCCAATGGTGGCCCGCCGCGAACGTCGGGTTTTATGGCCCGACGCGCACCACGGTTTACGGTGGGAGCGGAGAACACAATCTCGATTTCGCACATGCGTACAGTGCATGGACCAGCGACGAAAAACTCAGCAAATCAGGAGGAATTGTGATCTGGCTCGTCGAAAAAGACAACCCAGAAAAGCAAGCGACACTCGAGAAAAAAATCGCACAAATAAAAATTCGATTTCCGATGATTCAAATCAAACCGCCGTTTGAAATCAAACCGGAAACCTTAAGCGACGACGTTCCTCCGATACCATTTCAAATAGGGATCATTCCGCCGAGTGAGTCTCCATAATTTGCACTTTCTTGCGCCATCAAAAAACAAGTTTGGCTTTTCTTTTGCGACATACCTCTTTCGATACCTCGTATTTTGGTTGCAATACCACAACAATAAATATTTGTCAACACAATAAATTCATATAACTCGCAGAATAGCATGACTATTCAGACGGCGAGAAAAATCCTGAAAAAAAAGAAGGAGCGCTCCGAAATCGCTTGACAAACCACTTCCAATTGTTAGACTATCGTTTACTCGTTTGGAACACAGCTATTGATACGAATTTGACCAATAAGAGAGCTTTTTATCAAGCTCATAACTCTTAAGGGTTGGTTGACAAGCTTGTCGTTTTGAGCGAAAAAAGCATTTGTCCAGCTTTTTATTTTTTCTCTTGCTATAGGAAAGGTTGACAGGGAGTATTTACATTTATTGGGTAGCTTGGTTTGCCGCTTTGCAAATCCCACCTATTCTGCCCGCCTCGAAAAATGTAAAGGCTCTCTAAACGGTTTCAGGTCTTCAGAGGAGCTAGGCACGTGTAAGCCTCCACCGGAATTGGCTTCGCAGTTTACCTTTTCCCTGATGGTGCCGAATTCCGTGGTTTGGCGGATGACTTTTTGCCATTAGCCAAGTCAACTTAGTACACATGGTAGGGTCCTTGGCCCAGAAGGATCCTTTCATTGGAAGAATATATAGGAGATTTCAAAGCTCATATAGTGTACGTTTGTGTACTATATCATTTCTGAGAGCGCGACTTAAGGATCGAATGTCGGCGGCCGAATGGCTGTGGTCGGGACGGCCCTCTCAGGAATTTTTTATGCGGCCCGAAAACGAGTCCGTAAAAAAGAACCCTCTACGAAAACGCCATTTTGAGCCACAAGTGATTTTATGCCGATATGAAATGTCTTGTCGCCTTAGGCTCGAATCTCGAAGAACGTCAAACGCTGCTTAACCACGCTCTCGCTTCACTCGACCAAGCCGCCGGTATGCACCTTCTGTGTGCAAGTGCCTTTTACGAAACCAAACCGGCCGGGGGACCCGATCGTCAACCCAACTTTCTCAACAGCGCGGCCCTGTTCGAAACGACGCTCGACCCGCATGCACTGCTCCGCCTGCTTCACGACACCGAAAACCAACTCGGTCGAGTTCGAACCGAAATGTGGGGGCCGCGGACCATCGACTTGGACCTATTGCTCTATGAAAACGAGGTGATCGACTCGCCCGAATTGACACTGCCCCACCCGCGTATGGGCTGGCGCCGCTTTGTCCTCGAACCGGCCGCCGAAATCGCCCCCGAAATGTGCCACCCCGTCATCGGCTGGACAATCCGACAACTTTGGGAGCATCTGAACCAAACACCCCGCTACGTGGCCCTGGCGGGGGGGATTGGTGCCGGAAAAACGAGCCTTTTATCCAATCTGAACCAACGTAAGGCAGTAAACCGGATCCTCGAAGCGATCGATCCGGCACTTCTCGGGGGTTTTTACGCAGATCCGGCTAGTCATGCCAAGCGAGTCGAGCTAGAATTCCTGCGTCAACGGACCGAACAGCTCGAGCCCCAGCGACTGGCGGATGGCCCGAACTGTTGGTCGGTGAGCGATTTTTGGTTCGATCAGTCGGCCGCCTTTGCCCGGGTTTGGCTCGACCCGGACGAGTACGGACCATTTTTCGAGCAATGGCAAGCAGCCCGAGCAAAGGTTGCACGTCCTCGGTTGGTCGTTTTTCTCGATCCGCCGTTGGAACAGTTGATCCAACAAGTGGTCGATCGAGGTCGTCCGTTCGAGCAGACTATCGACCCCGCTCGCCTCGCACAGATCCATCATTCGATCCGCGACGAACTTCAAAAGCCGGACGTTGGTCCTGTCCTCCGTCTCTCGGGCCGCGATGCCGAAAACGATCTCGACGAATTGACCGCGGCACTCGAGGCGATGGAAGAATAGTTCCTCGGCTCTGTCTATACAAAAAAATACTCCACAACCAAATATTGATCGCGTGAAAACCCCCATTCTTGTATCCACCGTTGCTGAACTCCGAGAAAAAATTGCCGAGCTGCGTCGTCAAGGGAAAACGATCGGCTTGGTCCCGACGATGGGTGCCTTGCACGAAGGGCATCTGAGCTTGGTGCAAGCTTCCCGCGCCGAATGCGACGCGACGGTCGTCACGATTTTCGTCAACCCGACCCAATTCGCCCCGAGCGAAGATCTCGACGCCTACCCTCGCACGCTCGAAGCCGATCTGCAAAAACTGGCCGATGTAGGGACCGACCTGGTCTTCGCCCCTTCGGCAGAAGAGGTCTACGACCCGAACCACGCGAGTTGGGTTACCGTCGACTCGGTCTCGAAGCCACTCGAAGGAGAACAGCGGCCCGACCATTTCCGCGGCGTCGCGACGGTCGTCACGAAACTTTTTAACATGGCACAGAGCGATGTCGCCTACTTTGGCCAAAAGGATTATCAACAGACGCTCGTGATCCGCCGGATGGTCGAAGACCTGAACATCCCGATCACGATCCGCGTCTGCCCGATTGTCCGTGAACCGGACGGACTGGCGAAGAGCTCGCGAAACGTTTACCTCAGCCCCGAGGCACGATCTCAAGCGATCCTCCTGTACAAAAGCCTCTGCCATGCTCGTGAACGGATCGAACAGGGCGAGCGCGACACGTCCGTGATCCTCGATCAGATGCGATCGCTGATCCAACAAAGCGAGCTGGCTCAAATTGACTATATTACCATCGCCGACGCCCAAACGCTCGAAGTCGTCGGAACCCTCCCGCCGGAGCCAAGCCCCGATTCGGCCGTTGTCATCGCATTGGCGGTAAAAATTGACGGAACTCGGCTCATCGACAACATGCTTTTTCCGGAGTAAAATGGGGGATCGCAAGAACCACCCTTTCATCGCGTACCAAATCGGAAACGGAAATCCATGAGACAAGAGCTCTTTCATATTCGTGAAAAAATCGCGGGCATCCCGGTCTTCGGCGTTGGATGGCTGCTCGGTATCATCATAATTGCCGCTCTCGTCGTGATGACCATCGTGATCATTCGGCTGAAAAAAAACCCGTCGGAGGACACCAGTCTCGGGAAAGAACTTTTGGGGCATATTCCCTTTTGGTTTTTCTTGGCGGCGATTGTCGTTTGGGTCCTCCCGTTGATTATCAAAGAAGGCGAAGGCCTGCCGATCCGCGGCTATGGAGTCATGCTCCTGATCGCCGTCGTGTTGGCCACACTTCTTAGCATTTGGCGCGGACTGAAGATCGGCATGTCGGTCGACCAAGTGATCTCGCTGGTATTCTGGATGTTCGTGCCCGGTATCATTGGAGCACGACTCTTTTTCGTGATTGAATACTGGCACGACTTCCAACGCGAAACATTCGGCGCAACGCTGGCCGAAGTCATGAAGTTCACCGAGGGCGGTCTGGTCGTTTATGGCTCGGTCCTTGGCGGCCTGCTCGGGATCGTTATTTTCACGTTGCGAAATCGCATACGGTTCTTGACCATCGCCGACATGCTGACCCCCAGCCTGATGCTCGGCATCGCGATCGGTCGAATCGGCTGCCTGCTGAACGGCTGCTGCTTCGGAGGCCCCTGCGATCATGCGTGGGCCGTCACGTTCCCGGAAAAAAGCCTTCCCTACATGAGCCAGATCGAACGGGGACAGTTTCTCGGTGTCCGGTTTGCCGCGGATCCGAAATCCCCGCCCATCTTGCAAAAAGTCAAGCCTGACACGCCGGCCTATAAAGCAGGCCTACGAGATGGCGACGAAATCACAAGCATCGACAACCTGCCGATCCAAAATAACGGTGAGCTTCACGAAGCATTGCTCATGGCACACGCCCTGGACACGGGCGAGGCGCTGACCGTCCAGAAAAAAGACGGTTCGACGATCCTGCTCCCCGTGGTCCCCTTGCCCGAGCGAAGCTTGCCGGTACACCCGACGCAAATTTACAGCTCGCTCAATGCATTTGTCCTTTTCTTGTTCCTGCTGGCACTCTCTCCATTCATGAAATACGAAGGGACGCTATTCGCGACACTTATGACGCTTTATCCGATTACGCGGTTTTTGCTGGAAATCATCCGCACCGACGAATCGGCCATCTTTGGAACCGGGCTGAGTATCTCGCAAAATGTGAGCATTCTCCTCCTTCTCGGGACGGTTGGGCTATGGTTATATGTATTGATACGTCGACGGCCCGTCGCTTCGCTTTAACGTAACCGCGTCCGTTTTAACGCAACTCGGTCCACCTTAACGAAATCGAATTTTCCCTTTGTCCCCTGAAACATTATGGATCATCCTACCGCCCAACTGATCCTCGAACTGATTCTGGTGCTTGGTGCCGGCTTGATCTCCGGTACGATTTGCAAGCGTGTCGGAATCTCCGTTTTGGTGGGCTACTTGATCGTCGGGATCGTTATCGGGAATGCAGGCCTCAACCTGATCGCCGACCAGAACGACGACTTAAGACACTTGGCCGAAGCAGGTGTTTTGCTGCTCCTCTTTTCGATCGGGTTGGAACTCTCGCTCGATGAACTGAAGCGGATGGGTCGCTACTTCTTCGTCGGCGGAAGTGTCCAGATGCTCGCTGTCGGTGTGCCGGTCTTCCTCGCCGCAAAATGGTACGGGCTGGCCACCGGCACCTCGTTTCTGATCGCTTCGGCAGTCTCCTTCAGCTCGACGGTCGTCGTATTCAAGGCACTCGGCGAGTGGGGCCAAACCGCTTCGCCACACGGCCGGCGTGCAATCGGTATCCTCCTCTTTCAAGACGTCACCCTGGTACCGTTGATCCTGCTCATCCCGCTATTGACCGGCATCGGCGAAAAAACCTCGCTGGTCGACTATGGAATACTCGCGACCAAATCGGTCCTGTTTGTTGCTTCGGTTATTGCGATTCGATATATCTTAAACCGTTGGCTTATCCCGCTGTTCGGTGCGTTGCGAAGCGTGGAACTGGTGGTCCTTTTCATGCTGACGATCCTCGGGCTGGGTGCATTGAGTGCCCATTTGATCCAATTACCTCCGATGCTCGGGGCGTTGGCTGCCGGGATCGTCCTCGGCGGAAATCGACTCAGCGGCCAGATCGATGCCTTGATTCTACCGTTCCGCGAGACGTTCGCCGCCATCTTTTTCATCAGCCTCGGAACGTTCATCAACTTCGAGGGATTCACCCACGAACAACCGGTCAAACTGATCCTGCTCATCTTCGGAGCACTCGTCCTGGTCCTCGTGATCAAGGCCATCGCCGCCGTGATCTCACTTCGCCTTACCGGCCTGTCCTGGGGCGTCGCTTTCGGAATGGGTTTGGGGTTGGCCCAGATGGGCGAATTTTCGTTCGTGCTGCTCCTGGAAGGAAGCAATAACGAGCAATTGATCAGCCCAACAACCTATAACGTCATGATCTTGGTCGGGCTGTCTACGTTGATCCTGACTCCGCTGCTCCTCAAACGGGGCCTGGATCTGGCCGACCGCCATCTTATCAGCGATGATACCCCCGCACTGGTCCACGACCCTCGACGCCGAGTACGTCACGCGGTCGTGGTCGGTATCGGGCCGATCGGTTCGCAAGCGGCCTCACAACTCGAGATGGCCGGCATCGACGTTTGCCTGATCGACTTCAGCCCGCTCAATTTGCATCCGTTTGCCCAACAAGGATTCCACACGACCGCCGGGGACGCTTGTGATCCGGATGTCTTGGACCGAGCGGATACGCAACATGCCCAACTCGTGGTCGTCACCGTCCCGGCCGACAACATGGCCATCGACATCGTGACCAGCGTCCGCGAAATCAATTCCGACTGCAAAATCTTGGTCCGCTGCCGCTATCTGACTAATATGCTGGGAATCAAAAAGGCCGGTGCCGACACGGTCATCAGCGAGGAAGTCGAAGCCT
>JASFHG010000060.1:0-11085 GCA_050123355.1 Planctomycetia bacterium | reverse complement strand
ACTTCATGTCCGCGATTTAGTAACCAATTGAGTTCGCGTTGTATTGCCGTGTTGGAATGATTTCACGCAAAGCCGCCAACCGTTTACTGTTGCATCGGCAAATCGCGGACATAAAGTCACGCGGCTAACGAACGCGGTCACATATTGTACCCTTGCTGGACGCGTAAAACACATAAGCAAAACCATGAAACGTACTCTCGACCAATTACGCGACGACATACAAAATATTTGGCAGGCGGGCGTCGATGCGGTCCGTGGCGATCGGTTGATTCGTGATGCGGTGCAGTTGGATGGCCGGTTTTTGTGGATTGATGAACTCGAGATCCCACTCGATACGGTGCGACGAATTCATGTCGTCGGGGCCGGGAAGGCGTGTGCGGCAATGGCTCGCGAACTCGAAGCGGTCCTCGGTCTGGAATTGATGCAAGAGAAAGAACTGCTCGGTTGGATCAACGTGCCGGAAAACTGTGTCGAGGTACTCGATCGGATCTGGCTCCACGGGGCACGGCCGGCCGGATGCAACGAACCAACCGCCGCAGGCCAAATCGGTACGGAACGGATCATCGAGCTGGTCGAATCGCTCGGCCCTGACGATCTTTGCCTCTGCCTCATTTCAGGCGGCGGCTCGGCCCTCTTGCCTGCCCCGGCCGACGGGATCTCGCTTGAGGATAAACTGTCGGTCACTCGGGTATTGAGCAGCTCCGGTGCCAACATCGAGCAACTCAACACGGTCCGAAAACAGTTGAGTCGACTCAAAGGGGGCGGACTCGCTCGGCTGTGCAAGGCAGGCCGGCTCGTTTCGCTTATCATCTCCGACGTCCTTGGCGATCCGCTTGATATGATCGCCTCGGGTCCCACCGTGCAAGATTCCTCGACGGCAGACGAGGCACTGGCGATCCTCGAACAATTCGACGCGAGACGTCAAGGCGTGCCCGACTCGGTCTTTGAGTTCCTCGAACGAAAACGTTTTATCAGCGCCAAACCTCCGCGAATTCAAGTGGCAAATATCGTGATTGGCAACAACGCGACGGCCGTCGATGCGGCCGGCATGGAGGCCGAGCGACGCGGCTACAGCCATGCGATGCAAAGTGCGGTCCGATCGGAAGGACCGGCAGAAGAAGTGGGCTGTCACCTGGCGGATATGGCTCGATCGATGCGCGACGGAACTGGGCCGGACTGTCTGATCACCGGCGGAGAACCGGTCGTCACGCTCGCCGATCCCGAAACACGCGGAATGGGCGGAAGAAACCAGCAACTCGCCTTGGCCGCCTTGGAGCGGCTCGCTCTGACCGACGAAAAAGAGCCTGCCTCACAAATCGTCTTCCTCGCCGGCGGCACCGATGGCGAAGATGGCCCTACCGACGCGGCCGGGGCCTGGTTCGATGCAGAAACGATCCAAGCGGCCAAAACGAAAGGGCTCGATCCGGCTGATTATCTCGCCCGAAACGACGCCTATCATTTTTTCGAACCTCTCGACCGGCTCCTGATCACCGGCCCGACGCACACCAACGTCTGCGACCTGCGAGTTCTCGTGGTAGGTCAGCACCATCGTCAGGGCAAGCCCTGACCTACACTACATGGCAAAACCGGTCTGATTATCGTGCCAGAGGGCAAAAATCGCCAAAAATCGGGCCATTTTCCGAGGACACGGCATCCTTTTGCGAGCCATTTCGGGTAAAATAGACACTATTGATTCCTGTATTTTTCACCTCTTTTTCACACCGTTCAGAGAAAAACCATGCGACGCACCACGATTTTGATCACCTGTTTATCTATCCTCGTCTTCAGCGTTTCCCCTCTCAACATAGTGCAAGCCTGTACATCAATCATGGTCGGCAAAAAGGCGTCGACCGACGGCTCGGTTTTAACGTCCCATACGAATGACAGCCATCGCAGTGGCTCGTGGATCTATGTCAAACCGGCCGCGGACCATCCCAAAGGGAGCATGCGGAAGTTGACCAAGCGTCGTGATGACGATACCGGCCCGATGCCTCGCTACGCCCGCGTGGCGACCGGCCAGATTCCGGAAGTACCGCATACCTATCAATACATGGAAGCGACCTACGGGATCATGAACGAGCATCAACTGGCGATGGGCGAGTCAACGTTCTGCGGATTGGAACTCTTGCATAGCCAAAATGGGCTGATCGACTGCGATACGCTTACCCGCCTCATGCTCGAACGGTGCAAGACCGCTCGCGAAGCGATCAAACTCGGTGGTGCACTGATCGAAAAATATGGCTGGTGCGACGAGGGTGAAGCACTAACGATCGTCGATCCGAACGAAGTGTGGGTGATGGAGATCGTCGGACCTGGTGAAGATAAAGTCGGCGCGATTTGGGCTGCTCGACGAGTACCCGACGATCATGTCTCGGTCGTGGCCAACGGCTCGCGGATCGGCGAGATCGATCTTTCAAAGCCCGATTATTTCATGGCTTCGAAAAACGTGAAGCAACGAGCCCAGGAGTTGGGCCTTTGGGATCCGAACTCGGGTCAACCGTTCCGATTCAATTGGGCATACGACCCGGAATCCCGTGTCGGCTTCTCGGCCACACGACGGGAATGGCGAGTGCTGGACTTTTTGGCTCCGTCATTGGGTCTTCGTGCCGGCCAGAACGACTATCCCTTCTCGGTCAAGCCGGACAAACCGGTCGACGCAAAACGGATCATGGAAATCTTTCGCGACACGTTTGAAGGAACTGACTACGATGTTACCAAGGACCTGACCGTTACGGACGAAGAGGGCAAGACGGTCAAAAGCCCGCTGGCCAACCCGTTCATGCCGTATGACATGAACCTGCTGCTGAAGATCAACGGCGGCTGGGGCTGGCGAGGTGAGCGGATGCTGGCCCGATGGTACACGATGCACACGACCGTGATCCAGGTCCGCGGCTGGCTCCCCGACGACGTCGGCGGGTTGGTCTGGTGGAGCTACTCCAACACGGCGATGGCAACTTACGTCCCGCTTTATGCAGGCATGACCGACATGCCGAAGAGTTTCAAGACCTGTGGTCGCACAACCGGCTTCAGCCGTCGTTCGGCATGGTGGGCGTTCAACCGCGTTGCAACGCTGGCCGCGCATCGCTGGGGCGACATGCGAAAAGATGTCGCGGAGGTCCGTGATCCGTTGCAGGAAAAATATATCGCCGCTCAAGAGAAAATCACCAAGGAAGCGGTCGAGTTGCTCAAAAAGAACAAGGCCAAGGGGCGTGCCTATCTAATGAAGAAAAGTCACGCGATGTGCCTTGAAGCGACCGAGGCCTATTGGAACTTGGGCGATATGCTTTGGACCAAATATGACGAGATGTGGTAACGACCACTGATCGGATTCAATCTACACGAAAAGAAGGATCTTTATGGCACGAGTCGTTCTTGCAATGTCCGGAGGGGTCGACAGCAGTGTCGCAGCGGCACTGCTACAATCCGCGGGCTACGAGGTCATAGGACTCTTCATGCGCCACGGGACCCAGCTTGAAGAAGCATGTCAGGTGACTCCCTCGGGAAAACAAACCTGCTGCTCGGCGACCGATGCGGCCGACGCACGTCGAGTAGCCGATCGGCTCGATATTCCGTTCTACGTCCTCGACTTTCAAGAACCGTTCACTCGCATCATCGATTATTTTGTAGATGAATATATCCATGCGAGAACGCCTAACCCGTGCATCGTGTGCAATACCTGGCTGAAGTTCGGGAAGCTCTTCGAATATGCCGACGATATCGGGGCCGAGTACGTCGCGACCGGACACTATGCACAATTGGTCGATACGGACGAAGGTGGCCGTGCATTGCTTCGCGGCATCGACGACACTAAAGATCAAACTTATGCACTCTTCGGAATCGACCGCGATAAACTCGACCGAATCTTGCTACCGATTGGTGAACACCGAAAGAATCAAATTCGTCGGCAGGCGGAAGCATTGGAACTTTCGGTCGCCGATAAACCCGACTCGCAAGAAATCTGTTTTATTCCCGACCAGGATCACGCTCGATTCATTCGTGATTATTATCAGGCCAAGGACGCTCCGCAACCGGAAACGTCCGGCCCGATTGTGACCGTCGATGGAACGGTCGTCGGAGAACACAACGGTTTCGAGCGTTTCACGATCGGCCAACGAAAAGGGTTGCGGGTTGCGATGGGCGATCCCTATTTTGTTGTCCGAATCGAACCGGAAACATGTAGTGTCGTCATCGGTCCCCATGAATCTCTGGCCCGCGAGGAGCTTTTCGCAAGCGAAACAAACTGGCTTATCGACCCGCCCGAACAGCCGATCGAAGCGGAGGTCAAAATTCGTTACCGAAGTCGGCCGGCCAAAGCAACGGTCGTTCCTCTTGCCGCTCGACGGACCCACGTCCAATTTGCCGAACCATGCTACGGCATCGCCCCCGGCCAAGCCGCCGTATTCTACGAAGGCAACCGCCTCTTGGGTGGTGGCTGGATCGAATAAATGGATTTTTGCTCCCTTTATTTCACATATTCCGCAAAATACATCATTGATCTGATCGTGATTCCGCCCTGCTCGACAGGGGGGTACGGATGCCACGATTAATACGATACTCTGTGCAAATCTGCTGATTGTTGGGATTTCGCTCCTCTTTTCCCCTATCTTTTTTGCTTTACGTTCTGTCGAAAAGCTATAGTTATGTTGTTCACTAGGCATTGTGTGGCTTTCGATAGATCACGCCGAACCACAAACTCATCACAAACTACTTTGAGGAGTCAAAACGCATAACGTGTTGGGGCTGAGGATGAAATCATGACTCAAAAAAAGCAGCAAGTTATCATCATTGATGATGAGCCGTCCGTTTTAGATGCATTTAAACGATTGTTTTTTTCGTTTCGCGACCACTGGGATTTTACTTTCGTCGACCAAGGGGAAGACGCTTGGGATAAAATTCAAGGCGGCGATTACTCGGTCGTCGTGACGGATGTCTACATGCCGGGCATGAACGGTCTGGAGCTGCTTAAACTCATTAATGAAAACGAAACCACACGTGACATTCCGGTGATCATGATCACCGGAAAGTTCAATACTCAAATTCGTAAAAAGGCCATGGAAGGCGGTGCCGCCGATCTGATCGTCAAGCCGGTGAATGCAAACAAGCTGGTCGAACGGATTTCCATACAGCTCGAAACAAAAAATCGGATCGATCAACTCAAGTTGACCAATACCGACCTTATCCAAAAGATCCACGATCAAGAGCTGAAAATCAGCCAACACCAAATTCAAATTTTGAGTTGTTTAGGCAATATCGCGGAATCGTGTGACCGAGCGCCGGGGAACCACATCGCACGCGTCGGCTATTATTCGGTTGCTATCGCACAAGCTTATGGTTGGGATCCACTTTTGATCTCGCAACTATCTTTGGCTGCACCACTCCACGACGTCGGAAAGATTGGCATCCCCGACAAGATCAACCAAAAGCGAGGAAAGCTTACCGACGACGAAGAGGCCGTTTTCAGCCGACATTGTATCCTCGGCAAACAAATCCTCCAACGACCTTCCACCGCGTTAACTCCGTGGTTGAGCCTCTCCGGCGACAGTTTCTTGCTTCAAGAAGATGACGAGAGCGTACTCAACATGGCAGGAATCATCGCGCTGTCCCACCATGAAAACTGGAACGGCAGCGGTTATCCGATCGGGCTCAAGGGGGAAGAGATTCCGCTTCCGGCACGAATCGTTGCTTATGCCGATCGTTATGATCTCCTTACTTCGATTTTGCCTGGCGAGGTGGGATGCAACCACGAAGAGGCCGTTCAACTTTTATCGAAACAAGCCGGTCGCGAATTGGATCCCGATTTGCTTGACGCATTCCAAAACGCACAGGATGAGATTTGCGACATTAAGGACAAACTTCAAGACCGTCTGGAATTGATCCCGGACGTTCCCGAAGTAGTTTATCAAGAATGTAACCCATGCGATTTTAAAGCCATAAATTGATATATCATGGAAACAAGCATTGACATCATTCAACACGAACATTGTGACGAGCAAGACCTTCAACACAAAGAACAAAAACTTGCCAGTACAGCAAGCAACTTGGATTACCTTTTACAAGTAATCCAAGAAACCAATGTGGCGGAAAAGGTTCACTCCGGCAAGGCAAGTATACTCTTGATAGATGAAGAATTGCACGCGCTACGAAAACTTGCGAAGGCGTTTCATAAACATCCGTACATATTCGACACGGCCCCTTCCGCAAAAGAAGCTTTTGTGATATTGGAACGGCAGCCGATAAACGTTGTGATTGCCGACGCCAAGACGGCCGACATGCCGGGCATAGAACTTGCTCATCAGATTATGCAAAAGCATCCCGACACCAAAACAATTCTCCTTACCGATCGGGATCATGCACATGAAGTAGGGCACGCTTTCCACGAAGGCTATGTATTCCGCTTCTTCGTCAAACCGTGTAATGCATTCGACCTCGTGTTGGCGATCTACGATGCCATCGAAAAGAAATAGTCGGTGAATATACTGCCGGCATTAGCCCGCTTTGCAAAGCTCGTCTCGAAACTTGGCGACCGCCGTCTTGATCGGCCAGGCGGCACCATCAGCCAAACCACAGATCGTCGTACCGGGCATAAGGCCGATCGTATCTCCAATTTCGGCAAGAAGATCCACATCGCTCGGCCCACCTCGACCGGATCGAAGTTTTTCGACCAACTCCAACGCCCAACGGGTCCCTTCGCGACACGGGGTACATTGTCCACAGCTCTCGTGGGCGAAGAATCGGCAACTGTTATACAAGAAGTCGAGGATCGAGTAGCTCTCGTCCAACACGATCGCACATCCGGTCCCCAGCCCGAGACACCCGGCTCGGACAGGCCCCTCAAAATCCATCGGCGTGTCAAGCTCCTCGGCCTTAAGCAGCCCAACGCTCAACCCACCCGGCACAACCGCCTTGACTTTTCGCCCGTTCGACACACCACCGCCAAACCGCTCGATCAACTCATCACAGGGAATCCCCAGCGGTGCTTCATAACAGCCCGGTCGATTGATATGGCCACTGAGCCCAAACATTTTCGGGCCGTAGCTACCCAAGCGACTTTTTGCCTCCGGATCAGGAGGAGTCCCCATCGAGCGAAACCAGTCAGATCCCCGCTCGATAATATGCCGAACACAGGCAAGCGTTTCGACGTTGTTCACGACGGTCGGTGACTGAAACAAACCTTGAACCGCCGGATAAGGAGGCTTCACCCGCGGCCAAGCTCGATGCCCTTCGATACTCTCGATCAGCCCGGTTTCCTCGCCGCAAACGTAAGCGGCCGCACCTCGATGGACCACCATATCAAGCGAAAAAGCCGATCCAAGAATATTTTGGCCGAGCAAACCGGCCTCGTAACACTCGGTGATAGCCTCTTTAATCCGCTTGAACGCCAGCGGATATTCATACCGGAGATAAAGGTAAGCTCTCGATGTTCCCGTGGCAAAACATCCTAAAATGGTCCCTTCGATCACTTGATGGGGATCATGCTCAAGCAAAACCCGGTTACAAAACGTGCCCGGTTCACTCTCGTCCGCATTGATGCACATATAAATGGGCCCTTGGTGATCCTTTGGCAGGAAGGACCATTTTTGGCCCGTCGGAAAACCGGCACCACCTCGCCCGCGAAGTTCCGCGGCGGAAACGGCGGCAACCACCTCTTGCGGAGAGCTCGACTGGAGGGTTTTTCGAAGCGTTTCGTAACCACCGGTCGACCGATACGTATCGAGTCGATAGCTGTTTTCCTTACCGACGTTGGCCATCAGTACCGGTTCAAAATCGCTCATGACGAAGCATCCGTTCTTTTAGGCAGTTTTAGTAAAGTATTTTATAACTTCCCGGCGGCCCATATCTTGTGGTTGATCCTTCGGATGACCACAAATGCTGTATGAAAATGGAACATTTTTGAGTTGTGAAACCAATTCTAACCGGCTAGAGAGGAACATGAGTTGCCTGCATCGTACTTAAATCGACAATGGCAATCGACGAACGAGTAGCACAAACTATCGCGCCCGGATTGAGTACGAGGGTTTTACCACGCCGCGAAAGATGAGGCATATGGGTATGGCCATGGCAGACCAAGTCCCATTTTTGACTTTGGGCCGTTTCACAGAGACAATTGCAGTCATCGCCATGAAGAAAAGCGATTTTTCGGCCATCAATTTCGAGTGACCCAAATCGTTCCTGACAATTTTGGTTGTTATCTTCGATCGCGTGACGGATATAATCTCGCTGATGATCGACGTTACCAAAGACAAAATAGGCCTTAAAACCGGCAAAAAGATCCACGATGGCAGCCGACCCGATATCGCCACAATGGACCACATGTTCAACGCCAAGACTTTCGAACATGCGGATCGCATTACGAGTCGTGGTGACCTCGCCATGGGTGTCGCTGATAATTCCAAGCAACATGGTCAAGTCCAGCCGGGGGTGTCCAAAGTGTGAAAACGGCCCTGTATTATAACCGCAAAGAGTGGCCAAAGTAAAGAGCCGTCCGACTTGACCCCCCTTTTTATAGTATTATGATAGGTGAAACCAAGAACTTATCGGCTAGAAACAGAGTCATTCCAAAGGACGTTAAAACAAAAGGTTACAAGATAATGGATGCACCTCTGCTTAAAATCAAAATTTGTGGAATCACAACGCCGGAAGACGGACTCATGGTCGCCGAGGCGGGCGCGGACGCGGTGGGATTGAATTTCTATGAACCAAGCCCCCGATATGTGACCCCCGAACGAGCCATCAAAATCACTAACGTCTTGCCTGGGCACATGATCCGGATCGCTCTGTTCGTCAATGCCTCGATCGAACAAATTTTTCAAGTTGCCGATCAAGTGCCACTAGACGCGATCCAACTTCACGGCGACGAAACGCCCGAGTTTTTACAACAGTTACATGAAAAAGGTATCCGGCGAATCGTCCGCGCGTTTCGGCTCGGCCCCGACGGACTCGGCCCGGTGCTCGAATATCTCGAAGCATGTCGCCATCTGGAAGCATCACCCGACATGGTTATACTCGATTCATACTGTAGCGGGGAATACGGTGGGACCGGTCAGACCACCGACTGGGAGGCAGCCGCCCAATTTGCGCAGCTCAAAGACCGCCCACAACTACTCCTTGCGGGGGGCCTCTCTCCGGAGAACGTCGCTGAAGCAATCCGCCATGTCCGGCCGGATGGCGTCGATACGGCCAGCGGCGTCGAGTCGTCCCCAGGCCGGAAAGACCCGGAGCTGGTACGGGAGTTCATTGCTCAGGTCAAAACGGTTTTGTAGGGTTTCTTAGCCGTCGAGCTTGCTCGTCGCTTCAGACAGTAGATTTACTTCCAAAACGACGAGCAAGCTCGACGGCTAAAATATTCTAAAAACCTCTTATTGGGCTTATATTCCGCAGCCCCCGCCCCCTTGTCACGGATCAGTGAATCGACCATCATAGAGGATCCAATATATTGTTCAATCTGTATCAATAGGAGATGATCGATGGCTCAGGCTGAAACTCGAGTACCGTATAAAGTAGCAGACATGTCCCTGGCCGAGTGGGGACGCAAGGAAATCAAACTGGCCGAGCACGAGATGCCGGGACTGATGGCACTTCGCGAGAAGTATGGCGAGTCGAAACCGCTGGCCGGTGCCCACGTTGCCGGCTGTCTTCACATGACCATTCAAACGGCCGTCCTGATCGAGACGCTCACCGCACTCGGTGCCGACGTGACCTGGAGTAGCTGTAATAAATTCTCGACCCAGGACCATGCGGCCGCCGCGATCGCCGCGACTGGTGTGCCCGTCTATGCTTGGAAGGGCGAGACCGACGAGGAATACGATTGGTGTATCGAACAAACCCTCACCTTCCCCGACGGCAAGCAACTTGAACTGATCGTCGACGATGGTGGCGACCTGACGGCAATGGTCCATGAGGAAAGGTACAAGCATCTGTTGCCCGGCATGAAAGGTCTTTCGGAAGAAACGACCACGGGCGTTCATCGTCTCTATCAGATGCATGCGGCCGGCACGTTGGCCATGCCGGCGATCAACGTCAACGATTCGGTCACGAAGAGCAAGTTCGACAACCTCTACGGCTGTCGCGAGTCACTGGCCGACGGAATCAAGCGAGCGACCGACATCATGGTCGCCGGCAAGGTCGTCGTCATCGCCGGCTATGGTGATGTCGGCAAAGGCTGTGCCGCCTCGATGCGTCACTATGGCGCTCGGGTTTTGATCACCGAGATCGATCCGATCTGTGCGTTGCAGGCCGCGATGGAAGGCTTCGAAGTCGTGACCATGGAAGAAGCCGCCTCGCAGGGGAACATCTTCGTGACGACGACCGGTTGCCGTGACATCATCCGTGGCGAGCACTTTGCCGTGATGCCGAACGATGCGATCGTCTGCAATATCGGTCACTTCGACCTCGAGATCGATGTTGACTGGCTCGAAACCAAGTCGGGCGCGAAGAAGACCAACATCAAACCGCTGGTCGACCAGTACACGTTTGAGGACGGTCACTCGATCATCCTTCTGGCCGAAGGTCGGTTGGTGAACCTCGGCTGTGCGACAGGCCACCCCTCGTTCGTCATGTCCAATTCGTTCACCAATCAGGTCCTCGCCCAGATCGCGCTCTGGACCGAGCCGGAAAAATATCCGCTCGGTGTCCACGTCCTGCCGAAGGAACTCGACGAAGAAGTTGCCCGCCTCCACCTCGGCCAGTTGGGCGTGAAGATGACCAAGCTGACCCAGGCCCAAGCCGACTATCTGGGCATCCCGGTCAACGGCCCCTTCAAGCCGAATCACTATCGTTACTAATACATATTTAGGGGGCATGTTCAAGCCGGCCGCCGTTTTGCTGTCGGGTACACATTTATTGTTTTTGATAGGAGCCGTATTCAAAGCCTCACGTTTGAATATGGCTCCTGTCCGTTTTCGAGATTCCCATAAAGAAAGAAGGACAACCACCATGGCAGAGATTGAAGCCTTCCGCGGCGTACGTTACGACCTGGGCAAAGTGGGTGCGCTGAGCGACGTGATCGCGCCACCGTATGACGTCATCTCACCCGAGATGCAAGACGAGCTTTATAACAAACACCCGAACAATGTCATCCGACTGATC
>JASFHG010000059.1:0-11123 GCA_050123355.1 Planctomycetia bacterium | reverse complement strand
CCCCTTCGTTGCCAACGATGATCGGCGAAGCAACACGCGAGTCGAACGCGGCGGCGACCGTCGCACTGCGACCTCGCTTGGAGTGACCACCGATGACCGCCTTCAAGTCGTCCAGCCCGAGGAATTTCTGGAACACGTCCATCGCTTGGACATAGACCACCGCCAGTTGGCAATTCATGTTATAGTAATTCTTGCCCGTCTCTTTTCTCACCTTACTGAGAACGCGGATCTGTCCCTCGAGATTACTCCCGTCAAGATACTCGCCCGGGTTGGCCAAGACCATGACCGGGTAGCCCAATCGTGCGACGATGGGATCGGCGATTTTCGTCGTGTGCAGCTGGTAATCCAGTCCACCGGTGCCGATAATGACGACCTTCCCTTTATCTTCGGGCGAAACTGTCTTCGCATAATCGACCGGCATGAGAATCACGCAGGGGTTCTTCCAAATTTTGCCATCGATCTTGAGACTGTGGAAAAAGGCATCAACGCGGCGAATTTTCTTCGACGGGTCGGTATCGCTCGGGACAACCTTGTCCGAAAGGATCGTGAAATTCGGCGGGACTCGGTCCTTCGAAACAAACGGCCAAACCTCTTTCGGCTTCGGCACGTTCTTCGAAGCTTCCTCGAAATTGAACGGTTTTGCATCTTCCGCAGGCTTATCGGCAAGAGCCGCTCCCAACCAGACAAAACAACAGGCAATCAGTACTGCCAGGCAAACAAGTTTTATTTTTATATTGATTAACATCGTATCCCTTTCATCCAATATTAATTAAAAGCTTTTGGTCCATTGGTTTTTGATAAGTCGGTTTAGGGATCCCAAAGTCGGGGACGTGAGCCGCGAGAACGGCGAGGTTTGACCGGGGCGTCGGTCAATTTGTGAGGCACGCTGGAAACATAGCCAGGGACACCTTGCGAGATATCGCCCACTTCGATCAGAAACGCGTCGACGGTTCCGCCGGCAAACGACCTTTCATAATATCCATCCCCTCGCGGGAACATGTCGAGGCTATACCACATCAGATCGCGCCAGTGCGGATCGTCGGTACACGCATACCAAACCTTGACCGTTTGGATCTTGGCTTTCCCTTCAAGCTTGACCCGAAACTTGCTGCTGTTTCCTTGACGAGTATGAGTCACTTCCTTGATCTGGGTAATCGGGCGGTCGTCAAAAACGTGGGCAACCCACATCATGTAGTCCATAAATTGGATATCGCTCAAGACCGCGTGACAATAGTTCGGGATGATCTCGATCGTCAGCGGTTTCTTCATCCGTCTTTGAATCTCGGTGATATTGAACATCTGGTAGCCATCTTCGTTGGTCGCTCCCAGATAGAACATGGGGATATTCAACTGGTCTTGGAAGAAGGCGTAGTGGACCGACATGTACTTTGAAATTCGGTCCATCGGATAGACACCTTCGTTGCCCATGAAGATAGCCGACGCGATACGCGGGTCGTTCGCCGCCGCAACGGCCACGCTGTTGGCCCGTTTGGAATGGCCACCGATGACCGCGTGGAGTTCGTCCAGCTTGAGCAGATCCTGAAAGACGTTCATCGCTTGAACATAAACAACCGCCAACTGGCAATACATATTGTAATAGATCTTGCCCGTTTTCTCTCGCAGCTTACGAAGACGTCGAATGTGATGTTCGATATACTGCCCATCCTCGTAGTAGCCCGGGTTGGCCAAAATCATGGTCGGATAACCCAGTCGCGTCGCGATCGGGTCGCCGAGCTTGGTCACGTGGACGGGAAAAGCGACGTTATCGACACCGTGAATGACAACCTTTCCTTTTCGCTCGGGCGTCAGTTTTTCTTTATAATCTTCCGGGATGAAAATGACGCACTTGTGCTTCCATTTCTTCCCAACCACTTCTTGGCTATAGAATTCGGCCTCGACGCGTCGGAGTTTTTTCTTCGGATCGGTATCGCTCGTGACGATCTCGTCGGAGGTGATCTTGAACTTCGGCTCGATCATCATCTTTTCGAGGGCCGGCCAGAACTCTCTCGGCTTCGGATATTTTTTGGCTTCCTCTTCAAAATTGAAAGGGGCCTTCGTCGTTGTTTCCTTAGCGGACACACTTATCGACCAGCTAAGACTACACGCTAAAAGAGCAACAATGCAAACAAAAGACTTTCTTCTAAAAAGCAACATCATGCGACCTTTCTACCTAAAGGTAAAATTGAACAGTACCCCCTAATAAACTCCCGCAGGATCCAATGACCTCGAACCCTGCGGGAAGTGTTTCTCTAAAAGCAAAATTACTTCTTCGCTTCGAGCGGCTCCCACTCGCCAACCCGTTCTTCGATTACGCGTGCCGGGCCCTTGGCCTTCCACGCCGCGTTGGTCGTGTAATTCCACTCGAGGCCTTTGGTATCCGTAGCACCATAGGTCGTGATCAAATAGCGATGATCACGATAGCCAACCGCCATCGCTTGGTTTGCGGGAATCGGAGAATTGGCAATTCGGCTGGACGGGTCGAACGTCACCCAACCATAATTGGGCAGATACACTTCGGCCCAACGGTGGAAGACACCGTAGTCGGTCGAGGCATCGTCGTATCGCACGACTACCGACCCGACAAATCGGGCAGGCAGGCCGGCAGCTCGACACATGGCGATCAGCGAGAACGAGAACTCGGAGCAAGAACCTTTTCCGCTACGCAAAACGTGCGACGCACTGTTCCAGCCGGCCACTCGTTCATACTCGACTTTGTCCAACACGTAGTTATAGATTCGTCTCGCGATCCAGTAGCAGTTCTTCTCATTACCGACCACCTTCTTGGTCAAGCTTTTGATATAGGAATCATTGATGTCAAACTTTGCACCATCGACGAGATATTTTTCTTTAATATCCTTCGGCACGTCGGCCAAGGTGCCGGTCCGCTCGGGATTGATGTAAAACATGATCCGGGAAAGTTCGTTATCGACGGTCATCTTGGCGATCGCTTTTTCGCCCGCCTTGACGTTATCGAAGTGGCAACGAGCAACTTGTTGACCAAGCTTGTTGGTCATGATTTCGACCGGCTTCGGCTCGATCTTCACTTCGCCCAGCAGCTTCTGCTCCTGTCGGTTTTGCGGGATCGCCAGATAAACATCCGCCGAGATCGGCTTCGGCCCGGCGTTGTGCAATTCGTGCATGCAGGTAAGCGTGCGGCGTTTCGGATCATAAATTTTACGCGTCTCTTTATCGAAACGGACGATTTTGTAAAGCTTATCGGTTTGATAATCGACATTCCAAATATACTTGCCGTCGTAGGCCAGGCCACGCGGGAACGGGCCTGGAGATTTAATGGTCATGATCACGCGGCAATCCCACGGCGAGAGCATGTAGATCTCGTCCCGCTTGCGATCCGAAACCCAAAGATACTTGCCATCGAAGGCCAGCCCTTGTGCTTCTTCCGCCGGAATAGGATAAGTCCGCTCGGTGGTACCGTCGGCCGGATTGATTTTGTAGAGTCGTTCCCGTTTGCGGCTGGCGGTCCAAAGATACTTGCCGTCAAATGCAAGCCCGGTCGGCTCCGCACAATAAATCTCGATCTTGCGTTCAGTGACACCCGTCTTGGGATTGATCAGGTAAGCACAACTGTTTTCAACGTCCATGGCCCAAAGCTTTCCGTTGGCCATGGCGAGTCCCTCGATTTGGAAATCGGGGGCATCGAGCGTCTTGATCACTTTGCCGGTTTCGGGGTTGATCTGATAAAGCTTATCGGTCATCCGATCGGCTAGCCAGAGCGTCTTGGTCTTCGCATCGTAAGTCAATCCGGTCGGGTGCTTGCCCGGGGTGGGAAATTCCTTGACCACGTCACCCGAGACGGCCCAAGCCGAACCGGTCAACGAAATCACCAAAGAAAGTGCGAGAATGGATAAAATGGTTCTGCGAATCATGAAACTTGCCTTCTTTTTCTCTTCGTGTTGCAAAAGTTACTAAAAATTAATTTATAAAACGTACCATATCATCTCATGCGAGATGGAATTTTATTGGTCATTCCTCTGTAAATCGTCCCCAAGTGATGCCCGCAGGCCCGTCGGGGGCTCTTTTGGTCATGTAAATCGTGCCGATATGGACATAATCAACCTTGTCCCGAGGACGTGGGTTCTTTACCGGCACCAAATCCTGCTCGGCATCTCGGTGCTCAAGCGGGCCAAATCCCCAGTAGAGATCATACATTCCTTCGGTCAATTTCGCATGCCGCGGATAAATCCAAACTCCTCGCGGTCGTGCAAGTGTTCGATCGACCACGATCTGCCCTTCACGCCAAAGTGACGGATCCCAGCCACCGTCGGCGATCGGATGGGCCCACAAAAACGTCCGCTTGTCCTTGCGAGAAACCGCCTTCAAGAAACCGAGCCACGACCCGATCGTGATCTCGTCCGGCACCTGTAAAGCAATCTCCGCGGCAAACGCATAATTCGGCCGTACCTGACTGGGCACTCGAGCACCAAGCACGCGGATCCCGTTTTCCAGCTCGACCGGAACCATCCCCTTCGTCCACTTCGGAGGTGCGTCGAGAACGATGCTGGTCTTTCGCGAACGGATCTCCTCGGGCAAGGGACGGGTCGTGCCCGTACGATGAAGGAGCTCGGGATCCTCGGTCCGCTTGGTTGCCGGCGTCTCGGGCGAGAACGACAACGTCAACGCATCGCCATCGTGGCCGAACTTGATGTTCGGATCCAACTCGCGACTGAGATTGACGATGATGTCTTGGATCTTTTTGATCTCTTTTCGCTTGGCACGCCGTGTACGAGCGATCTCGAGAATCGCGGGCCGAATCGTCATCCCCTTGAATCCTTCACGATCGAACTTCAGAATAAAACCGGACCCCAAGGGAAAACGGTCCTTCGTCACTCGATCGAAAAAGAACGAACCCATGTCGTAAACAATCGGACGGCCCTTGTAAATTTCGATTCCATGGAGCTGATGGGCCGAGTGGCCAAGGATCGCGTCGACCCCCTGGTCGATCACCCAACGTGCCAAATCCACCCGCGCGGGCGTCGGATTATCGGTGAAATTGGCTCCCCAATGCGGCGTAAAGACGACCAGATCCGCCTTTTTCTTCGCCTCGGCGATCACCGGCTCCAACGCTTTCTTGACTGCCTCTTCGCCTTGGATGCAGAAAATACCGCCACGTTTCTCGGTGGCGGCCGTCATGGGCGTCTCGGTGTCGATCCCGATAAACGCGATCACCAAATCGTCAACTTTGACGTACGTCGGCGTCGACGCTTCGCGATAATTCTTTCCGGCACCCACCGGCGCGATACCAACGGCGTTCAGAATCTCTTTGCATTCCAAAAGGGCGTTGGGACCGTAGTCCATCGCGTGATTGTTGGCCAGGGTCGCCACGTCTACACCCGCCTCGGTCAGCACATCAAGCATCTCCGGCCGGCCACGATATTGGTGAGGCACCTCCTCACCCTTATCGAAGAAATAACCGCGAGTCGCGATGACGCACTCCAAATTGACCAACGACACATCGGCCGAGCGAATCCACGGCGCGACCTCTTCGATCGGCCAGCGGGGCCCCTTGGAATAAACCGTTGCCGCAACCCAGCGTGCAAGACAAAAATCGCCACAAGCAAAGAGTGTGTATTCTTTTTTCTGTAGTTGCTTCGGTTCATCCGCTCGAACTTCGAGATAAAGACTCGTCGTCAAGCACAATATAAAGATCCATATAAAGATCCATCGCATTAGCTTTTTCATTGGTCACCCCACAAATCATTTGTAGTTGGAGTTTGGTTTTACAAGGTTTTCTTAACGTTTAAGGTGCTACCTCGGCGAGAATGGCTTCCCATAATTTATTTCCGGTCAGCGAGTTGGTCATGATGACAATCCCTCGCTTTCGCTCAAGATCAAACTCGTGGTAACAACGGAACCCGCTGCCGTTGGTGCCGCTGTGATAAATCCGATCCCCCAGCGAGGTGCTGTCCAACTCCCAGCCGAGTCCCCAATAGACATCGTCGGAGGTCAGCTTGCCCGCACGTCGGATCGGCTTTCGGCCGGTGGCTTTGGTGATTTTCCGGAACATCGCGTCGATCGTTTCCTGAGACCGTACCAGTGCCTTGGACCGATCTTCACGCATCACGTCGGTCAAAAAGGTTGCATACTCACACGGTGTAGTGTAGAGCGAGTAGCCTGCGTTAGCCCGAACGTAATGACGTCGTTTTTTTCGAGGTTTGCCTTTTCTGTCATGCCCGGCAGCTGCCAATTTCTCGAAACGGTCTTCCCAGACATAACTGCTGATTTTCATACCCAAGGGATCGAACAGATGCTTGCGCATCAACACTTCCCCGGACTGCCCGGTGATATGCTCGGCCACCTGCTGAAGATAAAAAAGTCCTTCGCCCGAATAACCGAACTTGGTCCCCGGCTCGAAACGGACCGGCAACGGGTTGCCCGATCGCCAGCCTCCCTCACGCCAGTTCGGAAAACCGGTCGTGTGCGAAAGGACCATCCGTGCGGTAATCTTCTTGTGAAGGGGCTCGTCCTTGAGATAAGGCTCGTCGAGGTACTCGACCAACGGCCGGTCGAGGTCCAGTTTCTTCGGCTCCACCAACAGGCCCATCACCATGTACCCGAACATGGGCTTGGTCATGGAACAGGCTTCGAAAACGGTCTCTTTCGTGACCGGCTTCTTGCCGCCGAGACGACAAACGCCATACTGTCGGTCCCAGACAACGCGACCGTCCTCGATACCGGCAATGGACACGCCCGGCACCTGGTACTTTTCCATGAGCTTCGGGACTAACTTATCCAATGCGGCCGGATCGTACGGCTTGGGAGTAGGCTTTTTTGACTCGGCAGGGTAGGCCGATGCGCAAACCATCAGCACCAGACCGAGAGCGAAGGTCAAACGGGCGGGTAAATTCACGGGGTTCTCAAAAAATCAACGTGACATGCCAAAGTGGGTGGGAAATTTGATTTTATAGGCACGCCGGAGGCAAACTTGCTTGTCTAAATACACATTATCCACTATAGTGGTGGTACACTTTAAAAACAACTCCTTTTTTGCGCAAGGTCATTTCGGATTTGCGCAATTTTAGTCATTTCCTACTATTTAAAATGTCTACACCAAAGCAAATCGCGGTGCTCTTGGATATCGATGACTCTTGGGGGCGGGGAACCATCCGAGGAATCTCGGAATATGCCCAATCGCACGGTAATTGGCGCTTGACCATCTCCCCCAAAAACGAACATGGAGAACTTCGATTACCCAAGGATTGGAAGGGAGACGGCATCATCTCCCGAATGACCGACAGTCGGTTTCTTGAACATGTTCGTCAGGCCAACCTGCCTACAATCGACTGCGGAAATCTAACCCCCCATGAGGACTGGTTCGGAAGGGTCGCCACCAACGCTCGTACCCGTGCCAAGATCGCGTTTGAGCATCTCCGCGGCCAAGGGCTCCAAAATTTTGCCTACTTCGGCCCCCCCAGTATCCGCTATCCCAAGCTGCGAGAAGAAGCATTTATCCAATATGTTCAAGAAAACGGCTTTGAATGCTCTGTCTACGACCCCGGCTATCGGCGAGACAGCATCATTTCATGGGACCGTTACCACCAATTGGCAGCCACCTGGCTCCAGACGCTCTCGACGCCGGTCGGAATCATGACGCCCGACTCATACACCGGCCGTCAACTTTTGTCGGTTTGCGACCATTTTGAATTCAACGTCCCGGACACCTTTGCCATCATCGCCGGCGATACTGATTCGTTGATGTGCAATGTGCTTCAGCCAACTCTTTCGAGCGTCCTGCTCGCGCCTCGACAGCTCGGGATGACCGCGACCCAAATGCTCGACGACTTGATGCGAGGCAAAAAGCCGAAAAAGATGTTTGTCGAAATCGAGCCGCTCGGCGCGATCATGAAGATGTCGTCCGATACGTTGGCGGCGACCGACCCCGAGCTGGCCGAAGCGATCAAGCTGATGCGGCATGAAGCAGTCAACGGGACGAACATCAACGAGATTCTAAAGCGGATCACCATCTCGCGACGCACGCTCGAGCTCCGATTCCGCAAGGCGTTTGGCCGTACGCCCGCGGAGGTTATCCGCCAAATCCGGCTTGACGCGGCCAAGAACCTGCTGGCCAATACTGATTTGCCGGTCGCGGAAGTGGCAACCCTTTCCGGCTACGCCAAGGCTGCTCGGCTGAACGACGCATTCAACCGTTTTGTCGGCGCGACGCCCTCTCAGTTTCGGTATGAATCGAGAAGATAGCCGACAAAATTTCCATGGAACAGCAAGCGTAAAAGAGAAATGCTCATACCCTATATCAGTAGTCCTGTCGGCGTTTTGGCTTTTTTAGTCGGAACCGCAAGCTTTTTTCTCTATCTGGAAAAACGGACACAGTGGAAACTCTTTGAGTTTGTACCACCGATCTTGTTTATTTTTGCCATACCGATTGTTTGCTCGAACTGTAATCTTATTCCCGACATAGGGCCGCTGCACACATGGACACACCATATCGGCTTGGGGCCAGTAGGCCCCTTGGTGAACAATAGTTCCCCTGTCTATGAACAAATCGACAAGCTCGTGTTGCCTCTCTTTATTGTTTTCATGCTTCTCGACGTTGATATAGTCGCCGCCGTACGGGTAATGGGGCGTGGTTTGCTCATTCTCTTGTTCGGGTCGGCGGGCGTGATCATCGGGGCACCGATTGCCTTGCTATGTGTGAAGCACGGTCTCGGCGAAGACGCCTGGCAATCGTTCGGTGTTTTGGCGGCCAGTTTTATTGGCGGATCGGGCAACATGGGCGCATTGAAAGAGATGGTCGAAGCATCTCCCGACGCGGTCGGGCTGGCCATCTTTGCCGATGCGATCATCTGTGTGATATGGATCCCCTTTTTGATCGCCTCGAAAAATTATGCGAAATGGTTCAATCGCTTCACCAAAGTCGACCCACGTCGCATGGAGATTCTCGAACAGAAATCGGACGATTTTTCCGTCAAAAAAGGACCACTCAAGATGCAGCATATACTGTATCTGCTCTTCCTCGGCTGGGGAATCACGTGGTTAGCTACCTGGCTTGCTTCATACTTGTCGGGAAGTTTACCCGCTAACCCAGTTCTTACCGAAAGCACCTGGAAGATCTTGCTCATTACCACGTTCGGCATCGCCCTTTCGACGACCAAAGCCCGAACTATCCCGGGCAGCCATGAGATTGCGATTGCCATGGTTTACCTCTACGTAGCAAGCATGGGAGCCCAAGCCAAGCTCGACAAGCTGGCGGACGAGGCCCCTTGGTTCTTGCTCGGGGCATTTATCTTGATTATTTTTCATGGGTTGTCCTGTGTCATCGGAGCCAAAATACTTCGAGTGGATCTCTCTTCAACTGCCATTGCCAGTACGGCGAATATCGGCGGAGCGGCGACTGCACCGATCGTGGCCGCCTACCACAATGAGAAACTAATCCCCATGAGTATCCTCATGGCACTGATTGGCTATGCGATCAGTAATTACGGGGCCTTGATCGCAGCACACCTTTGCCAATGGGTGATGTAAGAAGTAGAGACGCTTTTTTATCGCCAGCTTCATGCAAGCCGAAAATGGAACGCCAGTTCCTATTTTTGGGTACGAAGGGAGCAAGAAGCGGCGAGCAAGCTCGACGGCTAAAAAATAAAAGAAGTTGCCGGGGGAGGTTATTTCACGATCCGGTTTTCCGTGTCGACCTTGATGATGCGAGGCTTGAACGAGTGAACCTCGGCGTCGTCGAGTGTGCAGTAGGTGATCACGATCACCACGTCGCCCGGTACTCCCAGCCGAGCGGCCGGACCGTTGAGCAACATCGTGCGAGAACCGGCGGGTGCTTCGATCGCATAGGTGATCAACCGCTCGCCGTTGTTGAGATTGAGAACTTGGACCTGCTCGCCCGGAAGAATGTCGGCCGCCGCGAGCAAATCTTTATCGATCGCGATACTTCCCTCATAGTCCAGATCGGTACCGGTCAGGGTGGCGCGATGAATTTTCGATTTCAGCACGGTTCGTAACACGTTCGACATCCTCTAACTATCCATTAACTCTAAATAGATTCACTTAGGTAAGGTGTGGCCCATCCGATCTCGTTTGGCTTCAAGATAGGGACGGTTATACTCGTTCATCTCACAAACAATTTGTATCTGATCGGTCACTTCCAGATCGAAACCACCGTAAATGAATGCATCGACCTTTTTCGGATTGTTCGTCAGCAACCGGATCTTCGAAAGGCCCAGGTCCTTGAGGATCTGGATCCCGATCCCATAATCACGACTGTCCGACTGATGGCCGAGCGCCAAGTTGGCATCGACCGTGTCGAGCCCTTGGTCTTGGAGGTTGTAGGCCTTGATTTTTTCGATCAGTCCGATGCCGCGTCCTTCTTGCGGAAGATAGACCACCACGCCGGCCCCTTCTTGTCCGATCATCTGCATGGCCGATTGGAGCTGGTCGCCACAATCGCAACGCAAGGAGCTGATCACGTCCCCGGTAAAGCAGGACGAGTGCAACCGGACCAAAGGTTCGGGCACGGACGTCGGATCACCCCACACGATCGCGACCGGTTCATCCGGTTCATGCTTGATTTGGTACCCATAAATTCGGGCCATGCCCACTTTCGTCGGCAGATTCGCCTCGGCTACTCGTTCGACGAGCTGTTCGCTGCGCCGCCGATGGCGGATCAACTGTTCAACGGTAACGATCTTGGTATTAAAACGCTCGGCCAACGCGTAAAGCTCGTCGCGCGACGCCCGATCGCCACTTTCGGAGAGGATTTCGCAGATGATGCCCGCCGGTTGGAGTCCGGCCATCCGTGTCAGGTCGACCGCCGCCTCGGTGTGGCCTGCCCGACGCAAAACTCCACCCTCTTTCGCCAACAGTGGGAAAAGGTGGCCTGGCCGAACGAAATCGGTCGGCTCCGAATCGGGATTGATAATCTCGAGGGCCGTTTTTGCTCTTTCTTGGGCCGTGATTCCCGTTTTGCAGGAGACATGGTCAATCGGCACGGTGAAGCCCGTCCCCAGAGGGGCATTGTTCGAGCGTGGATCTACCATCGGGTAAAGCTCCAACCGGTCACAAACCTCTCGCAGCAAGGGCATGCAAAGTTGGCCTCGGCCATGCGTGATCATAAAGTTGACGATATCGGTCGTCACTTTTTC
>JASFHG010000058.1:0-11169 GCA_050123355.1 Planctomycetia bacterium | reverse complement strand
CCCTTTCCGGTATCCGTATTCCCAAAGGTAGAATGAACACACCTCACGAAACCAAAAGTCGAACCCTTGTCCTGCAGAGCGTCCACGGCGATGTGGAAAAGCTCCACGACTTTTTGCGCTCCGTGACGGTGGAGTTTCTCGGTGACGATGCCCATCGCGACTTGATCGGCTCGATCATCCTGTCCGTTCATGAAGTATTCACGAATATTGTGCGTCATGCATATGGCACCACCGACGGAGAGGTTCTGCTGCATTATACGTATACACCCAAAGGGATCATCATCGAAATCATCGACCATGGCACCGAATTCAATCCGTTGGAAAGCATGAAGTATCCCGATATCAAAATTCTCGACGAACTGGAAACCATCGACGATTTACTCGAACTCGAAGAAAGCCGGCTTATCGGCGGCCACGGGATACCGATCATCCAGGCAGCCACCACCTCTACGGAATATCGTCGCTGCCCTGCCGGCGACAACCACCTTTACATGTATTTTGAAATTCCATAATAAACAGGAGTACACCATGAGTGTTGTACAGAAACCCATTGAAAACGTGTCCGTGATTCAGCCCCCGACGACAACCCTCGACACACGAAACGTCAACGAATTTCGGGAATCGATCCAGGAATTCCTCAGCGAGAAAAAATGCCTGATCCTCGATATGTCGAACGTTACGTTCGTCGACTCATCCGGTTTGGGTGTTTTGCTCTCGGCCCTGAAACAGACCTCCAGTGTCGGCGGCTCGCTTCGCCTGGCATGCCTCCAGGACGAAGTACTGAATCTATTCCGCCTGGTCCGCATGAATCGCGTCTTCGAAATTTTCGAAACCGTCGACGAAGCACTCGCCGATCAAGAGGGGAATTAGAGGACATTTCAAAACCTCAATTTGAACTGCAAGCGGTCTTTTTGTTTACCGGACTTCGTCGCAAAATCTCGCCATATCGCCCATATATCTGCGATTTTGCTCCTTGCCGGCAAAACAAAAATCCTCGCTTTCGTCTTCAAAGCAGGTTTTGAAACGCCCTCTAGATATAATCCAACAACGACATTCTGAAGTTGGTGGACATGGCTTTCAGGGACGCTTGATAAGCGGCCTGTTGGGCAAGCAGGTTGGAAGCGACCTCGGCATAATCCGCGTCGGCCTCTTCGGAAAGAAGGGTTTCGAGCTCGAGCGTCTCGTCTTGCAATCGCGAGTTCATCACGTCGAGCCCCTGCTCGCGTGCTCCCAGATCGGCCTGGGAAAAGGTGAATTGCATAAACGCATCCTCAAGCACATCGATGGAATGCTGGATTCCAAGATTATCATCCGCGATCAGTGCATTTTGGAGTCGGATCAAGGCATCAAATACCCCGCCGGCCTCTTGGGGATTCACGTCGGCACCCAAATAATCGGTCGCATTGCTGCCGGTCGTGTAGGCGGTAAAAACACCGCCCGGCCACTCGGCCTGTTCGGCCGGAGTCAAACCGATGGGATAGAGATAACCAAGCCCCGTTCCCAGCGCAATTCCCGAAAAATACATCGAAGCATCAGGATCGGCCGCCAGTAGCGCAACCACGTCATTGGACGTCGTCCCGATACCGGACGCCTCGTCGTTGATGTAAAAAGTCAGCTCCCGGTTCGGCAGATCGAAGTCGAGACTGATCGGGCCAGGCACGGCCTGCACTTCGTACTGGATCGTAAAGTCACCGTAATAGCCTGGACTCGTAGCATTGAAAAGCACAGCGTTATCCGGACCGGGAGGGTTACTGGTCCCGTTGGCGACCACGGCAGACGAAGGAGTCGTCACAAATCCTTCATCTTCCGGAACAAGCCCCAACTGCCAAGCAGCCGCACTGAGCAGGTTTTTAGTAACGGTCAGCCCGCCGGTTCCCATCGACCGATCAACCAATTCGATTCCGTTCCCGTCGACACCGACTCTCGCGATCACTTTTCGTAGTGGATTTCCGAGCCCATCCAAAACGGGGTTCCCGGCCGCGTCGAGGAACACGTTATCCGGATTGTCATTGATGATATTCAACACATCCTGAATCGTTTCCGCCGGATCAGGTAACGGGACACCGGCAGGAGTAAGCTGATGGGCCAGATCGACCTCCAATTCCGTAGCATCGGAAAGCGTGATACTAAAGTCGGGCACATCCTCTCGAATCTCAACCCCGAATCCATAGTTCAATTCCGAGAGATAAACGGCTGCGTTAAACGTCCGTATGCCAAGCTGAGTTGCGGTAACTCCTCCGTTTTCGGAAACCATGAAATCACAACCGCTGACGGTCGTTTGAAGATTGATACCCGTAGCCGTGTCGTTGATCGTCGCGCGTACTTTCGCTTCCGACGCATTGAGAAGATTGAGAATATCCTGATAGGTCTCAGCCCCATTGAAACTGATATTGTAGACCTCACCATCATTGGTAATCTGCAGTCCGGTACGATCAAATGCCTGACCGGTTCCACCCGTCAACATAAAAGGCGGTACGACAGGCGTGATAAAAACAGGCCCACTCCCGGCATTGGGACCGGAAATCGGGTCGGTTGTCACGGTCAGCGGCGCAGCTGTCGTCGCAACCGCCGCAATAACATCATCGGCATCGGATACGCCATCGACAATACCGATCGTCAAGGTTCGTGCCGTAGCATTCCATACGGCCGTCTCTCCACCTGGCACGATCGCCGTATTTTCAATAATAATTTCGATATCGTTCGCCGCTTCACCAATATCGTCAGCCGTAAAGATCAGAGTACCCGTCGCGTCGGGGGAATGTTGAATCGCCTGAGCATAGGTTCCCAGCGTTTGATCCAACGAGGTCGTATCTCGCAAGATCGGATCGAGATCCTCCCCATCCAGCCAACCCGTACCGAGACCCGTCTCGTGGAGGATTCCAAGTTCCGCGGCCGTCGTTCCGCTGGCGATTTCGGTAACTCGCAGATTGGTGCCCGGGGGACCTTCGAGGCGAATGCGCAGGGCATCGGGAGTAATTTCGACTTCGGCGTAACAGCCGGGCGGTGGATTGGCGTTTATCAGCTGGGCGACATCACCGATCGTCGAGCAACCACTGATATCGATGACACTTGCCTGATCCTCATTATAGATCGCGAAACTTCCCAGCGTGACCCCCTTGCCGCCGTTGAGATCGGAAAGTCGCGTATCGAACAAGAGGTTTGGATTAACGTCAACGGTCCCTTCCACCGCTTCGGAAATTCCGCCGAACACCTCACAGCCCGGCACGTTGGTTTGGAAAAGGGTCGACAGATCACTGTAACTTTCCAGAGAGATGTCACTCCCCACATACTGGACGTAACCGGATTCGGTCGCCAAATAAGGAGGAATGCTCAAAGTCGTACCGGAGAAAAGATACCGGCCGTTTGTCATGGTGTTGCTCGTATCGAGCATCTGCGAGATGACTTCGGAAACTTCGACGGCGTTGGCCAACTTTTGCTCGGTACTGGTCGTATCCCCGACACTGGTCGTGCCGAGCGCTCTGGCTTGGATCAACAGGTCGTTGACGCTCATTAACGTGCTGTCGCTCAGCGCCATATACGATCCGCCCAGATCGATATTTTGTTGTATCTGCCCTTTCTGCTCCAGAAGCCGTTGCAGATCCGTAATTCGCATCGAGGCCAACGGATCTTCGCTCGGCAAATCGTACTTCCTTCCGGTCGACAGTTGGAGCTCCGTTCTATACAACGCAGACTGGTCGGACATCACCTGATTCAGGAGGCGGTTCTGCGTGGAAGCGTTGCTTACTCGACCGGAAGCAATCCCTGCTATGTAAGTCATGGGTCTTCTCTACCGAAATATTTTGCCCTTGGGCTATTTATCCCTATACCACGAAACACACGGACAGATCTTTCGATCCCTTTCCGTGTGCTTTGTATATTTTTATGTTTTTTATTTTCTACACTTTTCTTACAATGACAACAAAGTATCGAACAACTCGTCGATCGTCGAGATCAACTTGGAATTGGCCTGATACGCGCGTTGATAGGCCATCATCTTGAGCGTTTCTTCGTCGAGGTTGACGCCACTGATCGACAGTTTATGTTCGCGAAGGGTTTCCTCGAAGGCGGTGTCACTTTGTGTCATCGAGTTGGCAACATAGGCCCCTTCGGTCACGTTGCTGATCATCGTGTCATACTTATCGATGAGTGTCTCGCCCGACTGATTGAGCGGTTGATTCTGAAGGCCGGCCAACAAAATCGCGTTCTCGATATCCACTCCGATCCCGCCTTGACTTGCCGCAAACTTACTCGGATCGTCGAGAATCGATTCGTTGATGTCGATCGTTCCGGCCGAGTAGCCCGTAAAAAACGTGTTGATCCCCATCGCCGCCAGGAAATAGCTCGTATCGTTGGCAAACGCGATCTGTTCGTTGGGGTCGTCACTGGTAATGACCAAATGCCCCTGAATGTCGATTGACGCACTAACACCCGAAACGGCGTTCAACTGGTCTCGGACATCTTCCAATGTCGTCGGGGTATCGATTCCATTCAAATTGATACGGATGTCGGACCGTTCGGTGGTACCGGTCTGCTCGTTATAAACCAAAACTTCGAACATGCCATTAACCGGCGTAAAATCGAGCCCGGCCTGATCCAGAGCAGCAGTGATGTCCACGATCGCTTCGGCACTGGTAATTTCCGTATAACCACTAAGCCCCTGGCCCGAGCTGAAGATTTTATTGAATTCAAAAATGAGTGTGGACGCATAATCGTTGAATTCACTCTGGAAATCGGCCAGAACCTCGTCACGGCTGGTAACCAACCCATAAAGTTCACCCGACTTGGCCGCGATCGGCGATTGCGTCTCGGCAAGCTGGATCATTGCGACGGACATCCCCTGACCGTCCTCATAAACCACCTCCACATCCCGAGAAATACCATCCGCAACCAGATATTGCCCGTCGACGTAAACCGTCACGGTCCCCGAAGGTTGTTCTTGGACTTGGATGTCGATCAGCCCGGCCAATTCCTCCAAAGCGAGCATCCGCTTGTCACGCAATCCGACCGCGTCACTATCCGACGTGCTCCCGCCTTCGATCTCGGCAATCTGCACGTTCAACTTCCGAATCTCCTCGGTGAGCTGGTTGATTTCCGTCGCAAGCTGAGCTACCTGCTCGTTGATATGCTCACGCAGGAGCTGGACCTCGTCGGAAAGATATTGAAATTCCTGTGAAAGCGATTGACCTTGCAAAGCGGCCAAGTGACGAACCGAAAGACTCTCCGGCTGATTGAGAACGTCAGATATCGAATCGAAGAATTCGGTCACTGCCGTGCTCAAGTCAAATTCGGTGGTCTCGCCAATCAGACGTTCGAGTTGGGTATAGGTATTCGAAAGCGTCGCACTTCCGGCCAAGTCGCTGACCGCACCACGTAAACGCTCTTCGACAAAATAGTCGACTACCTGTTTGACCGCCGTGATTTCAACACCCATCCCCAACGCATACCGCCCGAAGTTCTGCGTCGGCGCAGGCGAAAAGATTACCTCCTCGCGGATGTAACCTTCCGTATTCACGTTGGAAATGTTCTGGCCGACCACCTGCATCGCGACAGAATTGACGCTCAGCGAGTTGCCCGCCATCTGGATGGTGCTAAATAAGGACATTTCTTTAATAGGTGCTGCCGCACCATTGGAAAACCCGCTTCCGTGAGGCGCTGGTGCGGGCACTAAATTTGTTCCTGCCCTCAACTGGTTGATGGCAGGCGTTTATGGTTATTTCCTATTCGTTTTTTAGCCGCCGAGCTTGTTCGGCGCTTTTGGATGACATTACCCTTTTCTGCTCTGCCTAGACTTCCTGATTTACCAAGAAGCCGCCTGTAGCAGCCTGATCCGCCTTTTCATATGTCGGCTTTCCGCGGCCGCGAGTCGCGATAATTTCTAACATCTGGGAAAGATGTATCAGCGTTTTCTGGGTAATTACCCAGTTTACCAACGTCTGCTTTTTCAGAAGTCGGGCTTTCGCACTGGCTTCGAACACCTGCCGTTTAAGATTGCCACGTCGGTCCGAGGGAAGCGATTTGGTCAGGGCCTTGATATTTTTCGAGGCAAGTCCTTCTTGCTGTGCCTGGTCGAGCAGCTCCTCGCGCCGTGCAAGGCAGTTCTGAAGCCGATCGACCAACTCCTGTTCATGGTCGCCCAGTCCTACCAGCCCGTCGAGATCTGCCGAAGCAAGCATCTGACGCCGCTGTGCAAGCATGTCAAGCGTCTCGCTCTGCACCTCGAGCAGGTCGTTCATAAACGTGGCGAGTTCCGATTCCCAGTTCGTTTTCATGATCATTTTTTGATTATTTTATGGAGAGGGTGGACGTTTTATCCGCCGGACATCGTCCGGCGTTTTTGATTGTTTCAAACTACTTATTGAGATCTCCATTGTTAATGAACCGTTTTGCGGTTGCGCAAGGATCATTAAATACATCGGAGTCAATAAGTTATCCCACGATCGCATCGAAGGTGGAACCGAGGAGCGATTCGCCCGAGGTCTCGGCCATTTTTTCGGCAAGGACTTGATCCAACTGTTGGGTGAAAATTTCTTCCGCCGGGCCGCCGTGGAAATAGGCCGGCTTGTCGAGCGTTTTCCGCATCCCCTTAAGCATCTCGGTATAAAGCATTTCGCCGAACACCGAGGCAAACGTCTTCTTCAACTCTTGCTTCGATTGATCCGCGTCTTGCTTCTGAACCTGCTGACCGGTCTGCTGCAACTTGGTCACGTTCGCCGCCGGAGGCGTGTAAGCGGGTGCACTGATAGGATTGATCATTTTTTTAAAGGAGAATTATAGTTATGTTTCGTTAGCCCCGTCGCGTGCGACGGGATTTTTAGGAATACTTCCGCTTTACTCAACAATCAACTGAGCATACAACTTCTTCGCTCGATTGATTTGGATAATAATGTCGGCCTGGGTTTCAGGCGATGCCTTGATCTGCTTCAGGGCGGATAAAAGGGCTCGCAGCTTGGCGTTCGGCTTGGCATTCGGTTCGGCAGACGCCTGATCGACACCGAGAAATTGTTCCACCTCGGGTTGCCCCGTCGCAACGGCCACATCGAAGTTGCCACTGGAAATCGCCACCGGGCCGATCTCGACATCCCCGGTCAAAACGATAACGCCTGTCCGACGATTAATCACCACGCAAGCAGGTGCTTCGGGAGCGGGGATCGGAATCCGCAAGATCGAGGCGACAAACTTCGTCGGGTCGTCGCCATAGGTCCGCTGCGGGATCGTGACGACGATATTGTTCTGGTCAACTGCTTTGACTTCCTTCGCAATACTGGCTCCCTTAATCGCTTCGGCAACCCCATAACTGGTACCGAAGTAAGCGTGGTCCCGATCCAAGACGAGCGTGATCTTGCCATCTTTCACGAACGGGTTGAAGAAATCCTGCTCCAAACGACAGCCACCGGCAACATGCCCGACGGTCTCCGGCCCTTTGCTGTCAATTTTGATCAAACCCGATGCATAGCCACAGACGGGCATCGGCCGGGTAGGATCGATCCCGGGCCCTTCCGGCAACATGGCGGTGGTGAACAGCATGCCGCCCTTAAGCGATTTGGCTCCGCCGACCGAAGCAACCGTGCAAGTAACCTGATCACCCTGGCGGGCACCGCAAGCGGGAATCTCGGCCTTAACCAAAACGATCGCGACGTTCTTCGCATTTTTGAACATCCGCATGTCCAACTGGGCATTGCTGAACTTGCCGAAAATCGAAGCCATGGCCCTTTGCGTCTCGGCCTGATTGCCATCGCCTGTCCCGGCGAGACCGTACACAATCCCGCGACCAATCAGAACGCGTTTCTCTTGCCCCTTGATCCGGCAGATGCTACCGATCTGCACCTGCGCCATCGCACTGGAGGCCATCAAAACCGAAAGAACCAAGCTGAGTTTCAGAATATTTTTCATGATATTATTTCTACAAGTTGGAAGTTAAACTCGAATTCTGTCCTCTGTCCTCTATCCTCTGTCCTCTCTCCTAGAACAGCTGATACTTATCGAAGAACTTCATCATGAAGCCACGGCGGTAGGAGTCGCGGACCTCGCCCATCTCTTGTTTCACGACCGTCTCGTTCAAGACGTTTTCACCCAAGACGGTATTGTTCGGCAAAACATCCTCGGGCCGGATGATACCTTCGTAGGAGATCACCCAAAGCTGATCGTTGACCTTGATCCGATTGCGGCCTTCGAGAACCAGCTTACCGTCACGCTTCTCGACGACTCGACAGGCGATTTTGAACTGCATCGCTTCCCGCGTCTCGACGGTCCCTTCGCTACGCATTTTATTGTCCCACGTCGCGTTGACCGCCGGATCGCCGGCCTTTTGAGGATCGGGCAGCAGGCTGAAGTTTTTCAGAAGGACCCAGTCGCTGATCTTCGCCTTGAAATACGACTTCTTCTTCCGGTCCGTCTCGCCTTCGCTGATCACTTCCGATTTATAGTTGGCAACAACCGTGATGATGTCGTTCACCTGAATCTCTTTTTTCGGTGGAGGAGCGGTATACGTCCACGAGGCGTTTGCCTGCGTCAGAGGATACTTGACCTCCTGGCGTTGCTGAGGCGAGCCGAAAAAGCTCGAGCTTTGTGCCTGTGCTTCGGCGGTAACTAAAAGAACAACCACCGACAACAGGCCGACATAACGAAGAAATGTGTACTTCATGTTTTTCCCCTTCTATTGGTTATCGACGATAGGCCGATGTTTGATAGTTTGGTATCGAAGCATGTCGCGGCGGCCGAGCATACGGCTTCGAGTAAGATCGCGGAGCATTTTGATATTGGTTATAAGGGCGGACCGCAGTCGTCGGTTCCGCCTCGACCTTCACCATCCCGGCCATGACTTCCAGCTCGCGGAGGCCTGTCACTTTTGCAAAATAAACCTCACGGCTTTCGAGCGACTCGACCGGGATCAACTCGCCCATGCTGCCGCTCTCTTTTGCCCTCGCGTTGGTCGAAACGGCGATACCGGCCGCACGGGAAACGACCGTGACGACCTCCCTTTTTCGCACGATGATCGGAGAACTGACATAATCGACCGGGATCACGTCCCCTTCGCCGACCGCTTGTGTCAACTCTTTCCCGATAACGTCCCTCATCGAGTAAAACCCTTCCACTCGGCGGGCGGAAGGCGTGTCGTAAATCAGCGTCAGGTCGGCCGCTTGCAGGATGGTCCCCCGTCGGAGCCGTCGTTTGGCCGCGACAACCGAGTCGGGCAACGAAAGCTGGGCATCGACTTCGACCTGCTTCGAGTTTCGATTAAACGCCCGAAGCTCGATGAGGAACCGGCACGTGCCCAATTTCAAATCGTCCGCTTCGACGACGGTCGCTCGCGTGCCCGGCTCCAGGAGCGTGCGGATTTGGGCGTCATCAAGTGCGACCTCCACGATCCACGGCTCCGGCTTCTTCGGTCCGGAACCCTCTTTAACATAATCGAGGATCGCTCGCTCGGCCTTGCTCTTCGCACGGCGGCCCGAGCTGCTGGTAATCGGGGCAGGCCCCTTGCGACTCGTCTTCTCCAACTCGCCATAAACCGTCACGCTAGTAGCGCCCGAAAATCGATGCCGCGCGAGCGACACGCCGGCGAGCATCAACAAATCTTGCAATTCACGCTGCTTGACATACCGTTTCTGCCCTTTGCTCGGGACCGGAAACAGCTCGACCGACTCCAACCGATACTTCTCTTGTGCATCGGTGGACGTGATGTCAGCCACGTCCCCCAGCCGAACGATCGGGCCGGAAATCTCGGAGCTCGACCGTACGACGATCTGGGCCGCCTGCATGTTGGAGACAAAAGCGGCGAAAAGTCCGAGTGTCAAGATGGCAAGAGTAAAACGCATTGTATTATTTCGTGTTAAGGATTGAGTTTTCGTTTTTTAGCCGCCGAGCTTGCTCGGCGTTTTCAACCAGCTATCGGACCCACTTCGATTTTTCGAGCGAGCCAACAACAATCCGCCCGGCCGCCTCTTGGCTGGGAATATTTTGGGTAGCCAGGCCGGAAGAACTTGTTTGGCCATAAAAGTTTTCGCCCAGTTTCATCAAACCGTCCGGGTTCATAAACGTGGCAACTTCGATCTGACCAACTTCTGAAAGGTCAAGGCATCCCGGCTCTTTCACGGAAACATGCCCCTCGGAGTCGATTTGGATTTCGGTCGCGTTTTCGGGGATCGTGATGGCCGGTTCCAGAAGGCGTCCCAAGGTCGGTGAACCAACAATCAATTGTCCGTCCCGGTTGACATACAGCTTCCCGCATCGGGTATACATTATCTCGCCCGTGTCGCCGTTGAGAACCTGCAAAAACCCTCGGCCGTCGATCATGACATCGAGCGTGCGACCGGTCTTCACGGCCGCGGTCGAGTTGGGATCGGCCTGCTGTTGTTGCTCTCGCATATCTTCAAACGGGCAACATTCTTGCTGGGCATTGCATCCAAAAACGGCAATCGCCGCGAGAATCAAAAGTGCGGGAGTGAAACGCATGACTATGGCTCCTGGTAAATTTTTCAACCTATCTTAGAAACGCTTCAGGTTGGTGACGGTCTGGAGGACTTCGTCGCCGGTCTGGATCGTTTTCGAGTTCAATTCGAACGCACGTTGCGTCGTAATCAGGTCGATCAGTTCGTTGACCGGCTCGACATTGGAGCTTTCGAGCATGTTCTGTATCAGCGTTCCGGCCCCTTCCTGGCCCGGAGTGTTTTGGATCGCCGTTCCTGAAGCATCCGTTTGGGAATAAAGATTTTCGCCCAGCTTCAACAGACCGTCCGGGTTGATGAACATCGCCAGTTCGATTTGGCCGACCTGCGACAGTTCCGTATTGCCCGGCTCCTTGACCGAAACGATCCCGTCGGGGCCGATGGTGATGTCAGTCGCGTTTTCGGGGATGGTGACGGCCGGTTCCAAAAGACGACCGGTGCTTGCCGACCCGATGACGACCTGTCCATTCGCGTTGACATCCAGGTCACCGGCACGAGTATACTGAATCTCGCCCGAGGCCGGATCGAGGACCTGCAAGAAGCCCTTGCCCTTGATCATGATGTCCAGCTGACGACCGGTCTGGCGGCCCGACCCTTGTCGGAAATCGCTTTGGGTGCTCTGGACCTTCGAGCCGTAGCCAATCGAGATGCCTGTCGGCGTATACTGACCGGACGAGTCCTGCTGGCCGGGATAAATCTCGTTCCAGTAGAACAGGTCTTCAAA
>JASFHG010000057.1:0-11309 GCA_050123355.1 Planctomycetia bacterium | reverse complement strand
GAGTTCGATGTGCCTTTCACGAGACATCGAAATTCTATTCGACCGTTAAGCGTAAGCAAGAACGCAAAACCCTCGAAAAAAGGATTTTTATTATGTCCGATCGTATTCCGATGACCCGAGCCGGGTATGACAAACTGCGAGCCGAACTCGATCACCTGGAAAATGAAGAGATGCCCAAGATCGAAAAACGGATCGGCGAAGCGCGTGCCGAAGGCGACCTGAGCGAAAACGCCGAGTCCCATGGCGCGCGTGAGAGTCAAGGAATGCTCCAGGCGAAGATCAACGTCCTGCGCGACAAGCTCAATCGGGCCTCGATCCTCGATCCGTCGCAGATAAAGAACAAAGACGAGATCGCGTTCGGAGCCACGGTCGTCCTACGCGACCTGGACCTCGACGACGAAGAGACCTACACCTTTGTCGGTGCCGGCGAAGAGGACTACGACACCGGCAAAATCCTCACCACCAGCCCCTTCGCCCAAGGCCTCATGGGCAAAAAGAAAGGGGACAAAGTCGAAATCGAAGTCCCCAACGGCACACTCAAGTATGAGATTCTGGACGTGACGTACGAGGGGTAGACTTCGAATCCATCTTTAATGTTTAGCGGTCGAACGAAGTTCGACGCTTCTGGAAAAAACGAACCATATCCAAAACACGTCGAACTCCGTTCGACCGCTAAACGATTCTTATTTCTACTTCTCGATCTCTTTATTCAAGCGGACCAATTCGTTCGGATAGTCGGTGGTGATCCCCTCGACGCCCCAACGCATGAGGGCGTCCATGACCATCGGGCTGTTGACGGTCCAGCACCAGACCTTCATGCCGCGACGCTTGAGCTCGGCGACGATCTCGGCCGAGAGCATGCCGTAGTGCAGGTCGACCATGTTGGTCTTATGCTTGGCCGCCTCGCGAACGATCGCGGCCGCCTGTTGTTCGGGCGTGCCATTGAGACCCTTGCTCCAAAGCCAGTAGCAGGGGAGTCGCGGTTCCAACTCGCGGACCTCGCGGACGATGTCACCATCAAACGCAATGACGGCCGCTTCGTCGAGCATATCGGCTTTCCGAACGGCCTCGACAACCTGTTTGGAAATCCCCTTGACCTTGATCTCGATGACGGGGATGCAGCCGCTCCCTTTGAAGACCGCCAGCGTTTCGTCGAGCGTCGGGATCTTTTCGCCGGCAAACTTCTTGCCTTTCCACGATCCGGCGTCCAACTTTCGTAGCTTAGCAAACGGCAGATCGGCGATCTTGCCTTTACCGTTGGTCGTTCGTTTGACTCCCAAATCGTGCATCAAAACGATATGACCGTCGCTGGTCATGCGGATGTCGAACTCACTCCCGGTCGCCCCGGCTTTAATCGCCGCACGAGCGGACGAAAGCGTATTTTCCGGGGCCACGCCTGAATAACCACGATGGGCCACCACGACGCACGGCTTGCGTTTCATATCCGCAAACTTCGTCTTGCTCGCCGGCAACGGCTTAATGGTAATATCGTCGAACGCCACTTCACATCCAGCCGCAGCCAAACCCAAGCAACCTTGGTCCCGGTCCACACAGAATGCCGACCGGAGCAACTTCTTTCCATCGAGATACGCTTCGACCGTGGTCCCTTGCACTACCACTCGCAACGTTCGGGCCTTGCCCAGCTTGCACGCCGTTTTCGACTTGCCTGTCCTGCGGACGCTCCAACCCTTGTCCGTGCGAACGGCGAACTCGATCCCGTTTCGGGCCTTGGTATTAAATCGGATCGGCACCTGTGACCAGGGGGTTTTCCCTTCCGGCCCGGCCCGAAAGATAATCGAGGCCCAACGCGAAGGATTGTTGACCGACTCGAACGTGATCTTGGCAGAAACTTCGTAGTTCTGTTGTTTCGGATCGCCGAAAAAGATCGTTGCCATCTCGTCCGACGCATCGACCGTCAACGCTCCATCCATCACTTCCCATTCGCCCGCCCCGATGTGCCAGTCTTCCGGCAATTTTTCGTCCGCGAACGAATATACTTCTTCTGCATTGGCGGCCAGCGCAAAAAGCATGACAAACCCAAGCGTCAAAACCAAAGAAAAACACAAAACATTTCGATTCATTTTATAGATCTCCATAGAAAGAAAAATATCGGGGATAGTCTCTCCATTTTATCCGCATCTTCAGATAGAGTCAAACTACCGGAGACATGCATTTATATGCACCCTGCTGCTTTTCGTCCCTTACTTCTGGTCTCCATGCAAGTCGACACCCTGTTCGGCCAATTGGGCTGCGCCGTGAAGAAAATGGGCGGTAATCCACAAAACGGTCCAGGTCTCGTGGTAGTTTCCCCGCATTGTGACCGGGCGATGGGGGTCCCCCAGGCGTGCTTGGGTGAAGTTGGTCTGTTGGATCTGCTCTCCCTGAGAACCGAACGGATCGATCATCTGACCGCACGAACGATACATGACCAGAGCGAGACTCTTAAGCGACTCGTCGTGCAGGTGCCGGCCCAAGCGGTACACATCAGGGGCAATCAGAACACCATAGACATCGACGTGTTGATTCTGAGCCGAGACGGCGGTCCAGCCCGTCGTGTCGAAACGGTGGCTCTGCAACCGGCTGGTCGGAAAGTCGACCTTCCAAAGGTAGGTATAGCTCAACGTCACATCGCCGGCGTGGCGTGCTTGCTTTAGCCATGTTTTCTCCTTGGTCATTTCATACAAGGCCAAAAACGCTTGGAACGCGGCATACGCTCCCTCCTTGTCTTCGCAACGCGCGTCGAGCGTGCCGCCCCAGTAAGGTTCGGTCATGTCGAGGTGGCGTTCGGCATAATATTCCCCCGCCTTGAGAGCAGCCCGACGGTACGTTTCGTTGTCGAAACATACCGAGGCTTCGGCCAACGGGGCGACAAAAAACGCTTCGTTCGTCGAGGCCGGTTTCCACGACCCTTTCAGAATCCGCGAGGCGTGCAGATCGCACATCTTCTTCAACGTCTTTTCCCATCGGGCCGTATCGTGCTTCGCCCGCCGTCCGGCACGGACCGCTCGGACCAGGTTCAGCATCGCCTGGCCTTGCGAGAGCAGTTCTTTCCGCTTCCGCCACTGTTTTTGCTCGACATCGTACCAGGTGTAGAAACCGGTTTCGTAAAATTGGAGGTGGTCGGTGATAAAATCGAGCGATCGATACGCCCTCCGGGCCGCCGCGTCGTCGACCAGCCCTTTCTCGTGGAGCACCTGCAGCGCGTAGCCGGGCGAGGCGGCCTGACCGCACCAACCAAGCACGTAGAGGTCGCGGTTGGGAAACTTCGAGAAACCACACGAGTCGTTCTTCTCTCGCCACCGCGTCTTGAGATACCGGCACTTCGCTTCGAGGATCTTCTCGAACGTCGGCAGCCCTGTCGTATCGACCGGATAAAGCTCGTGAATCGCAGTCGCCATCGGACATTGGAACCCGGCCCCTTTCGCCGGGACTTCGTACGCTTCGAGGAAAAAAGTCTTTTCGACCATTCCCCCGGGCGGGATTTTCATGAACGTGTCGTCGTACTTCGTCATCCGACGCTGGCCGGTCTTGATCGTGGCGTACTGGCCATTGATGACACACGGCCCCGACAGCAGAGCCAACTCGATCCGATCTCCGCACCCCTTCACGCCGAGCGACCACCACTGATCCGCCCGATTCGCAAAAGGGACCAACGAAGGAACCGTATGCAACGCCGCCCCGGCAAGGATCGGGTCCGGTCCGTGCGTCTTCCCTTCGACCGATTCGAAGGGGATCGGGAAGCGGTGTTCTTCGAAGTACGTCTCCTCGCCCGGCCGGTTGTCGAAATAAGGGACACGGTTCTTGCCCATCCGCTTGCCCGACGGGTTGCCATGATAGATCAGTCCGGGCATGAACAACGCGGCATCTTCCAGCTCGGCAAGGAATCGGACCGACAGCGTACCTTTCTCGATCGGCTTCTCCCCTCGCCACACCCAACGGCGCACGCACTTCACCACCGATCCCAACGACCGATAGGCGTCGCGCACCTCCCAATCCCCTTTCGGAGTCGAAATCTTGCCCGTGAGGATTGTCCACGGCCCGTCCTGCTCTTTTCGGGTCGGGCTGCCATGATACCACTCGGCCGGCTGCGACTCGCGCCAGTCGTGCGCCACGGACCAAAGCCCCTCGATGGGACTTTTCAAAATCGCTTTATCGCGAGCTTCCAATTCTATCGCATAGGTCTTCTCGGGCCGCTCAACGATCTTCAGCAACGCGTGAGGGACCTTGGCATCGGAAGCCGAGGAACTCGACACCACAAACCAAAGAAAAATGGTCGAAAGCAATCCACAACGGATCCAATGAAACATGGCGGTAACCTCAGGAAGGAGGGAAAGGGAGGGATCCAAAGCAACGGCACCCCAAAAGCCATCGCCGGACATTTTCTATTATACAGGACCAGAGTGGTCAAAGCAAGTTTCGGAGAAATGGGAGAAAGGAGCAGTTCAAATCCGGACGAAATCAGACCACTATTACCGGGATTGCCCGTAAGGGCTTTATGACTTAGCCAGGGGTGTAGCCCCTGGAAAGAAAGACCGCTCCCCTTTTATTTTTCCCCGCATCACGAGCGGCAAAGCCGCTCGTGATGCGGGGAAAAATTTATCAAAAATCATCCAGCTACCAGGGGCTGCGCCCCTGGCTAAGATATAACGCCCCTATGGGGCTGATACAAAAAACAACAATGACTTAACGCGTAACGGTCGCATGTTCCTTGCGAGCGACGGCAGCCGCCCCCAAGTAGCCGGCTGCACCGCCGAGCGATGCGAAGTCGATCTTCACCCGTTCGGGCAAGACCGAGACCGCGCGACGTCGGATCTCGTCGAGGACCTCCTGCAAAAAGCGGCGGCCGATAGTGGTTTTTTTCTGGCCAAAGGTCATCGCTCCGCCGAGCAGGATCAACTCCGGGTCGACGGTGTGCATGATGCTGGCGATCCCCACGCCCAAGAATCGGGCCGTGCTGAGAACCACCTCTTCACAAAGCGGGTCTTCTTGCTCCGCCTCTTCGGCGATCATCTTCGGAGTCAGCGACTCACCGGCCGCGATTCGGGCCGTTAAAGAACTCTCGCGGCCTGCGTCAAGATGTTCTTGCATGATCTTTTTGACGGCCGTCGCACTGGCGTACGCTTCGAGGTGCCCGGTCTTGCCGCACCCACAGACGCGGGCGTCCTCGGCATAGTCGATGATGATGTGACCTGCCTCGCCACCGCAACTGTTGGCACCGATCAGGTTGATCCCGTCGATCACGATCCCGCACCCGATCCCGGTCCCGAGCGTCAACAGCACCAGACTGTCCGCCTCGCGTGCCGAACCGACCCAGTACTCGCCCAACGCGGCCGCATCCGCATCGTTGACGAACGTGACGGGCAGACCGGTGTGGTGGGCCGTCCGGTCGCGGATCGGGAAGTGGTTCCAGCCCGGCAGGTTGGCAGTCAGCATCAGCTTGCCCGCCCGAACGTCCATCGGCCCGGCCGACCCGAGTCCAACCCGAGCGATTTGATCCTTCGTCAGACCTGCTTCGGCGACGACATGCTCCAAGGCAGGCCCCATCCTCTCGCAAGCAGACTCGGGCCCCTTTTCGACCTCGGTCGGGATGCTGTACCGGGCAAGCGTCTGGCCCAGGTCGTCGACCACGCCAAACTTGATACTCGTCCCGCCGACATCGATGCCGACAAAGAACGGGGCCTGTGCTTCCGAAAGGGGCGTATATTTTCGAGAATCGGACATGGGAAAACTTTGGTATGGTTCCTTACTCTTAGCCGTCAAGCTTGCTCGTCGCTTGTAGTTGGTCATATATCCAAAATAGGGCACGCTTCGCGGCCCAATTTCGGCTTGATTTTACACATAGAAAAATTAGATACTATCCGGGGAAATTCTTGAACCGTGCGTACGTCGGCATCGGGCCGAGCAGCGGGCGAAGATACTCCAGGCACGCTTCGGTCACCGACATGCCGTCCGCGCCGATAAACTCGTCCGGCATCGGCTTCTCGCGGACCGCCACATCGCCCAGCGGGGCCGTGCCGAGTGTACACTTATACGGGTCGCTCGACTCGCGGACCAGCGTGACCATCACGCCGGAGGTCCCTTCGACGGCCAGCTCGACCGCTCGCTTTCCACACGCGTAAGCCTCTTCTCGATCGAGCTCGACCACGCGGTCCGAGGCACACATCGGCAGCGACTCGCAGACTTGAAACTCGCCACGCCAATCGAACTCGTCGGCGATCATCCGGTGGAGCTGCATCGCCGCGCTGGAACCGCCCATCGCGCCGAACTCGACGTTCGAGAACTTATCGCCGGTCGTCGACGCACTGACCGGTGACCCATCGGCATAGCAGACCCCCTCGCCACAAATGATGCTGCACCAACCATACTTGTCGTAGGCCCCCTTCACCGCCGCGAGGAACTTGTCCCGCTCGAAGGGGCGCTCGGGCAAGAGGATGACGTGCGGTGCGTCGTCTTCCGACTCTTTCGCCAAGGCAGCCGACGCAGGCAACCAACCGGCCGAGCGACCGATCGTCTGGTGGATGACAAACTGGTCGACCTTCTTCATGTCGCGAGCCAACTGGCCTGACTGCTTGAGCGACAGAGCCACGTAGCGAGCCGCACTGGCGAAGCCGGGCGTGTGGTCCGTGCCGAACAGGTCGTTGTCGACCGTCTTCGGAACGCCGACGCCCCAGAGCTCGTAACCTTGCGACTTGCAATACGCTTCGATCCGGTGGATCGTGTCCATCGTGTCGTTACCGCCGATCAGGAAGTAGTAGCGGATGTCATATTTCTTGAACAGCTCGAGGATCTTCGGGAAATCGGTGTCCTGAACCTTATAGCGGCAGCTCCCCAACGCCGAGCCGGGCGTCACGCGGACACCGGCAAGCGTCTCGGCACCTTCGGCCCCCAGATCGATGATTTTTTCCTGCATGAACCCTTCGATCCCGAAACACATGCCATAGACCGTCTCGATCATCTCGGCCTTTTGACACGCCTCGATACAACCGACCAGGCTCGCGTTAATTACACTCGTCGGACCACCACTTTGCCCCAAAATCGCGTTTCCCTTTATCATTACCATCCTCTAATCAAAAGTTTTCAGTGTTCAGTATTTTTTATTTATCGTTATTATATGTGTCGTTTAGCGGTCGAACTTGTTCGACGTGTTTTGGACATGGTTTATTTTCTCCAACCGCGTCGAATTCCATGCTTTTTAAAATGTTTTTGTTTGATGGAGATGCCTTTGGTGCGGAAGCACCGATTAAAAAACGTCGAATAAGTTCGACCGCTAAACATTTCAATGTATCAAGTATCCCACAAGCCCCAGCGGAGCAGGTTGACGAAGAAGGTAGCGTACCAGTTGCCCACGTCGATGAAGCCGTCGCCCACTTCTTCGATGACGCGGTCATTCCCCCAGTCGACAAAGCCACCGACCCAGTGCGGCGCGACGTCGGTCGCCAGGGCGATCGTTCGACCGTTCATGCAGTTGCCCACCACGAGAAGCGGGAAGACCTCTTCCGACTTCATGACATACCCCTCTTCGCCCAGCGTGACCGAACAGCGAACCGCCGAAAGGAGCTGCGTCGCATTGGTCTTCGGACGAAAGACATTCAAGCCGCCGATGCACGGCGGGCTATGCCACGGCAGACCGGCGGTGATCGGGTGGTTCGGGTCGTTGCACCGAACCAGGCACGGCTGTGCAAAGTTACGACGGTCGTCCTCCTTGGCCATCACCACCGGCAGAATATCGGCTAGTGCCGTATCGTGATACTCGCCCAGCAGCCCGTAGTAACTCTCCCAGCCACCGAACATCGCGAGCGACGCCCCGTTGCGAACCGCCTCGGCCAGATGGGTCAGCATCCCGGTCGGCCAACGCGCGGCCGGATAGTCGCTCAGCACATACAGACCGTAATCCTGCGCGAGAAAATCCCCCGGCGGGCTCTCGGCACTGGGGACGTAGTCATACGATATCCCAAAGTGCGACATGATCCCGGCCAGGTAAATTGCGGCACCATCGAGAAAGTCGTCGCCCAGGTAACAAACTTGTTTTGTCATAATAAAAAAGTTTGAAGTGTGAAGTTTGAAGTGTGAAGGAAATCAAAAAACTTCCCTCAAACTTCACCCTTCCTCTCCAAACTTTCCTCCTTCAAACTGCTAACTTCTTACTTCAAACTTCAAAATACGGTTCGTACTGCTCCGGCGAGTAGAACTTGAAGTGGACCTCGCGAATATACTCGGCGTTGCCGCCCTTGCGATGCGCTTCGATCAACAACTCGATCTGCATCTGGCTCGCGTAGGCACGGATCGCGCTGAGCTTCTTTTCCAAATAGCTCTCGGGCACCTCGATCCGAAGCTGGGGCAGCTCGGGAAAGTCGCAGTAGGTCGCGTATTCGTAGACCTCGGGGATCTCGGAGATCGGCTCGCCCAACTCGGGCCAGATGCCTCCCTCGGCGTGAAAGAGGCTGATCAACATCTCGGTGTTCGTCAGCCGGTGGTCCGGGTGGAGGTCCGTGATCGTCGGCAGAATCACCCGCGTGGGCCGCACCTCGCGAAGGATATAGGTATAGGCGTTTTGCAGGCCGCTGGCACCGGCGATTTCGGTCGGATGCCCCTCGGTACGGAGCTGGCGACCGGTGTAAACACTCAGCGCACAATCGGGAAAATTAAGGAAGTGGAGATTCTCCCGCGGCAGGCCCAACGCCTCGAACGACTGGATACACTCCTCCTGACGGATCCGCGAGATCGTCACCCGTTGCTGCGGGACACAGTATCCCATCCGACCATCGGTCGTAATGACCGCGTGAACCTCGACCCCCTCGGCAATCGCCGCCTGGAACGTCATGCCGGCGCCCGTCACGATGTCGTCGTCGTGGGCCGCCACAAACATCCAGCACTCGCGACCTTCCCGCCAATTATCAAACACCTCGCCAATCTCGGGCGTCTTGATCACTTGGTCATCTTTGCGGCGATAATACGTTATTCCCGGTACCATGGATGTTGTCCTTAACTAAAAAATGTGTTTTATCCGAAGGAACCGCAGAATATCGAACAAGGAATTTCGAATGATGAAGGAAGGAGCTTCCGCTCGGGCGAATTTATGTTCGCCACAGCCATTTTTACGTGGGTGCGGTAGCACCCCACTTCGACATTCGACATTCCTTGTTCGATATTCTGCGGTTCTATCTGTCCTCTGTTATCTGTTCTCTTATTCCACAAACTCATTCCCGATCTTGCGGGCACGCTCGGGCTTGTCGAGGTCGATGCCGTTGGCCACGCCGACCGAGACCAACACGTTCCAACCGGCCAAGAGCTGGAGGATCGTCTCGTAGCCGTCGACCTGCGGGATTTGGATCGTCGGGAAAATCGTTTCGGTCGCCGAAATCGCGATCACCTTCAGCCCGACGCCATCGACCAGTGTCTCCTTGATCTTCTCGACTTCGTTCGGGAACGGATCGACCAGCAAGACCACCTCGTCGGCGTTCATCACTTCCTCGACGCCATGCACGGCATACGTCCCTTCGAGATAGTCGCTTTTCTTGCGAGTGATCTCGTTCGTCTTCAGCGTCAGCTCTTCCGCCACGCCGTCGTTGCGGCCGGCGAAGTAGATCACCGGCGCCGCGGCGATCGCCGAAACGATCTGAGGATCGAGCTCGGTCGTGAGCACCTTCTCGGCCGCGTCGGCCGCCGCCGCTTGGTTGTCCAACATCGGACGACCGTCGCCATGGAAACATTCTGGCGCGACTTGGCAAATCAGACTGCGATAAAACATCGCCTGCTCGACGACGCTCTTCGTCGCGGCCACCGCATTCTCGTCACCACAACTCAGCACGAAACACTCGTTCGAAACCGAGTCGAGCCGCGTGTTCTCGTGGGCTGTCAAACCGTATCGCCGATTGTGGCCTGCCTCGGCCAGCGCGGTGAACAGGGCGATCACTTCCTTGGTCTGGCCGCTGTTACTCGCTCCGAACACGGCGTAGCTGCTCAGATCGTACTCGGACGCCTGCCGTCCTCCCTCGGTCGCCAACGCGACGGGGACACCCTTCTGCAACGCACAGCGGATCATGTTCTTCGCCGGAAAGATGCGACTCGACCCCTCGCCGGTCAGGAACAGCCGCCCAGCCTCACGGATCGCGGCGGCCGCGTCGGCAGCCTGGCCGAACTTGAAGTTGCGGATCACGTCGCACGTCTCGAGCATCTCTTTGACCAGCGCGAAGTCCTTATATTTAGAGTCGGTCAGATTCATTCTATCTCCTTCGGGTATGTCTTTTCTCGGGTGGGAGGCATAAAGCTTTTGAGGGCGGGAGTTTACCCCGACACGAGCCGCGTCCTGGTACCAACATCGCCAGTGCCAAGGTCGACTCTTTCGCCAAATTACCAAAATAGCAGCTATCGCGTTTTTTGGGAACGCCCACCCCCCCGTCGCGGGAGCATGGCCTGTAGGGTGCGTCGAGACGCACCTTTGGAGAATCCGTATTTTTGGTGAATCCGTATTTTATGTGATTGCGATCCATGTTATCACGCGGCACAAAAATACAGTGTCTATTGAAAATTCTTGTTTTTTCAAGAAGGTGCGTCCAGACGCACCCTACAAATCACAAAAATGTTGGTTCAAATTTAAAAATCCGATACAATCAAGGATACTGAATATAAAACCAATCGCCTCAAGGTACAACAAACATGACTGACAAAACCGAATCTCGTAAAGCGGCCCGTGGTTTTTGGAAAAAGCTGCTCCTCGGCAGCCTGTTCATCCTCGGGCTGCTCGTCTTGCTCGTCTGGATCTGCCTCTTCCGCGACGTGCCGATCGAAATCTCGAAAGAAACCACCTACATCACCGAGCCACTGAAGTCCGATGGCAAACAGGTCGACTATTTCCGCGCGATCGAACTGGAAACGTACCCGCCAAACATGAAGACCGACGAAAACGGTTTTCGGATAATCGTCCGGGCACTCGGCGTATCGAGCGAGAGTGCTTCAGATGCTTGGAACATTCCGCAGATCTACAAAAAGCTGGGACTCGATCCTGCAGTACCACCAACGATGACGTTTCAAGAACCGGATGAATTTGTGGATGAATATATGGAACCTCAACAAAAAAAATGGGAACAAGAATTAGAACCACGCCCCTTTACAATACCGGAAACCGATGAATCCCTCTCCGAAGAAATGAAATCGGGCCAAAATGTTTTAACAGCACCTGAGGAGGATCCATATCAAAAGAGTGGGAAACTCAAGGAAAATTTGGAGCGACCGTGGACGCTCGACGAGATGCCGATGATGGCCGACTGGCTCAAGGTCAACTCGCCTGCCCTTGATCTGGTTGCCAAAGC
>JASFHG010000056.1:0-11331 GCA_050123355.1 Planctomycetia bacterium | reverse complement strand
CCCGTGTTGGGCTGAGTATCGCTCCAAATAATATCGCCGGCGATCGGATCGAAGCAGATCTTCGTGACCTTGCCGTCTTGGACCGCTTCGACCTTCCAGAGGCTGTCGTCGTATTCGACTTCACGGATCCCGTTGACACCTTCCTTTTCGGCCGTGTTGATGATTTCGAGAACCCCCAGCACATGGTTCGGCGGAGCGGTCTCGTACTCGGAGCTTTCTTTCTTCTTCGTGACGTTGCCGGTCTTCGCGTCGACCTTATAGTGGGTCTCTTTCTGACCGTGTTGGGTTTTCACATTCCACTGATTGTCGTCATACTCCACCGATCGGATGTTGGTGGTTCCCTGCTGTTGGAGCTGGCTGACCACATCCTTCGCCGATTTCGCATTCTTGGGCACGACCTCATCGCTCTCCGGGTTGGACGCCCAGCAGTACGTGGCCAAAACTCCGACCATCACAAAACTCACTAAAGTCCATTGCACAAACTTCATTTTCGATTCTCCTTCCAAGAGGGAAACAAACAAAAAAACACCGCGAGGGAAACGGCCTTTCCAGAAATCCAAAAAGCCCGACAAACCTCCAGCCTGCCGGTTAGTCAAATATAGAATCCGTTTCAAGAAAATCGGGAAACTCCCCTAAAAACACGACTTTCCGGGGGTAATACAGGCCGCAGAACCGGTTCGTTCCAAGTAGATGCAATAACCAACCCCCCAAAAAGTTTGAGGTCCCCAACACGTCACACTGCGTAGGGTAGTATCCCACTCCACTGGAGGGAAATTTCCATAAACCGGCCTGTCTTACGTGGGGTTCCTGCTTGACGTCGCGAGCAAAAAATGGCACGCTAAGGGGTTGCATGAATCGCAACGATTCTTGCAAACGCCTCGCGGTTAAAATAGGCAAAAACGCCTTCGTCCTCCCTCCCTTATAAAAAAAGAGTGTCGTCATGAATTTGACCCTTTTCCTCAGCAGCGTTTTATTCACCCTGACCGTCCAGACCACCACGGTCGAGACCACGGCCTGGCAACCTTCACAGCCGGTCCAAGTACAAAGCGAGAACCCGAGCGACGAACCGGCCAAGCTCGAACCGATCGAGACGGCCGAAGCGGCTTCCAACGACGACGCTCATTCCAATCCGTCGCCGCTGCCGATGATCTTGCAAGAGAAACCGTCGCAAGAGACTCCCCAAGAAGAACCGACCCCGCTGGAAGGACCTCTGCTGACTCCGCCGCAAAAAATGCCGGTCGAGCCGCAACCGATGACCGAGATGCCGACCGCTGCCACGCCCCCGGCACCTGAAGTGCTTCCGCAAAAGGCACCGTCGGCCGAAGTAACGCCGCCGACAGATATATGGAAAACGCCCAAGGAGGAAGTCACACGCACGTCTCACGAGGTAACGGTCCCTCAAGAACAACCAATCTCGTCGGAGGATCTGGAAGCGTTGATCCAAAACTCTGTCGCGATGCCCCAACAAGACTCCCGAATCTCAGGCCGGCCGGTCCGGCTGCTCGATGTGCTCTCGGCCTCTCCGGTCATGCCCCAGCCAACCCAAGCCCAGTTTTACAACCGGCAAGGGCTGCCCGCCCCGCTCCCGTCGCAGAGATTCTTCAAAAACCCTCGCGAAGAACAGCAAAGAGTAAACGCCTATTGGGAGCTGGCCCAATCGCTGGGTCAGTATAATTTGGCACAGGAGATGATCCGGTTCTGGGACTCGGTCGCCACACGGCCGGGAGACGAGGCCCTGCTGCGCACGGCCCGCTCGTCCGCCAAAGCGTCCCTCTGCGAGGCACGCGTGTCGCTGGTCACCGATCAACATGCTCTCGCGGAAGCAGCCGAGTTGAACACCGACGAAGGGCTCCCGCTGCCCTCCGATCCGCCACACGTGGGGACCTACTTCACCCACTTCGACAAACTGTTCGCCGGCAAACCGGCCCCGGCGCTCGGTCGTCGCCTGGACGCAACGCTCCCGCTGTATCGCGAGGTGATCGAGAGCCGTGCCACGTCAACGCTCTCCGCTCGGAACGCAGCCGAGTCGCTTGCCAAGGAATATGCCGTCGGCCAGTGCACGTTCGCCAAACTGTCAACTGCCGTCGAGCAATGGCGGCAAGAACAACGTGTGTTCCTCCGGGCCGCACACGTCTATAACTATCAGATCTGCGAGTACGTGGTCTCGGTCGCCGGTCTACCGTCCGACCGCGGGACACTGGTGACGATGCTGATCCGGCCGACCTATCCGGTCACGACACCGACGCCGGTCCAACCGATCAGCGAGCAGCCGACCTACCCGGGCCAGATGCCCACCATGGCCCCGACGCATCGCGACCCGGCGGTCCAGCCCGCCTCGGCCAACCTCCCGATCCTGCGCTACGTCCCCCAAACCGCCCCGGCCCCCCAACGCCGCAACACCTTCCGCCTCTTCCCACGATAGCTTTTTGGTTGGTGCTACCGCACCATTTGGGAACCCGCTTCCGTTGGGCGCTGGCGATGTGTGGTAACGATATTTCCGTGAATGAGAAGCTCGGAGATCTAACACCATTGAGTCCAAGCCGAAATTGGGCCGCGAAGCGTGCCCTATTTTGGTTTAAGAGCCGCAAGGTACGTCTCGACACACCCTACTTGACTTGGCTATTTATAATCCGACGGCAACCAGCTCAACAACCAGTTCAACAATCTGCTGTTCTTCCACGCGTCAGGCTGCCACCAAAGCTCATGCCTTTGCCTGAAAAGTTCGTACCAGTGGCTACCCGGACACACGGCGAGCGTCGCCAAGACGATCAGGCTCAGGACCACGGCAAGCACGATCCACCGAACACGTTTTCGGTGCGAGAAAATGGCCTTGCCATAGAGCCAGCCGAAGAACCATCCGGCACCGTGTGCAATATTGGCGACCCCCATCAAGCCGGACCACGTGAGAAAGATACAGATAAAAAACCAGGCGATCAAAAGGGGAGCGACCTGATGGTTACAAACCTCGAAGAAATCTTGTCGATAGCGCCGCCCCACCAGAAGCAGCCCGAACTGACCATAGAGCACCCCGGAAATACCGACCATCATCGGCACCTTGATATTCAAATAGCTCTGAACCACAAACTCGGGCAACATGGAAACATAGGCCAACAACACCAGCAGAACCAGATAACGCTTCCATCCGAAGTACGGTTCGAGGACCGAGCTGAAAACCGCGAACCACCAGAGATTGAACAACGCGTGGAGCAAGTTCCCGTGCATGAGACAAGAGGTAAACGGCCGCCAAAAATCGCCCATCCAGACATGCGCATGGACGCCGATATAGTCTATGTAAAAGACGTCTCGCATTTCCGGCCGGAGCAAGAAAAAGGCCTCCAGCGCGATCATCACCGCGAGAAAAAGCATCGTGATAGGCGTTCGTTGAAAGTTGACCGGGTATCGCATAAAAAGTTTTCGGTGTTCGGTTTTCAGTGTTCGGTGTTCAGTATTTTTGTCTTTTGTCAAGCCGGAATTGGGACTTTTTTGTAGGTGCTCCCGCACCACAGAATTAAGTAGCTTAACTATTTCGACAGTGCGGAAGCACTGGTCCAAAAGTCCCTATTCCGGATCCGAAATAGGGCACGCTTCGCGGCCCAATTTCGGCTTGGAATTTTTGTACCATTAAATACTTACTCACCACTCAAAGCAGCATAAGCACCTCATCCAACAGCAGCCGGTTCGTCGCCACGCCTTGCCGGGAATGGGTCGTCTCGACGCCGTTCCAATCGGTGAAGACCCCGCCTGCCTCGCGGAGGATCGGGAGCATCGCGGCGACGTCCCACTCCTCGACGACCGGGTCGACCATCACGTCCGCCCGGCCGGTCGCGACCATCAGATACCCGTACGCATCGCCCCAGGTTCGCGTCAGTCGTGCCGCCTTTTCCAGCCGCTCGTAGGCCGCGCGGCGATCGACCTCGTCGAACGTGATCACCTCGCTCGTCACGAAGAGCGACTCGGCGAGCGTCGGCGTCGTCGAAACGCGTGCCGGGGCCGGGGCCGCGTCTCCTCGCACGTACCAGGCACCTCGATCGTCGGCCGCATAGACACACTCGGCCATCGCGGGTATCCGGATCACGCCCAAGACGCTCTTTTCTTCGTACTGGACCGCCACGAGTGTCGAATAGAGCGGGACGCCGTGGATGAACGACTTCGTGCCGTCGATCGGGTCGAGGATCCACCGCCACGGGTTGCGGCCCGGGACGTCGTCGAACTCCTCGCCCAGGATCCCGTCGTCGGGAAACGCCTCGGCGATCCGGCGACGCAAGTGCTCCTCCGCCCGCCGATCGGCGACCGTCACCGGCGAGTCGTCTTTCTTCCGCTCGACCTTCAAGTCCGGCTGCGCAAAGTACTCCAAAGTGATCCGCCCCGCCTCCTCGGCGATCGTCACAGCCAGTTTCAGTCGAGTATCAATTTCGTTGGACATGGTAAATTATCGTGTTCGGTGTTTTAGTAAATCTTTATTGAGTCTCAAGTATTCAAAGTTACAAGTATCCAAGCCGGAATTGGGCCGCGAAGCGTGCCCTATTCCGGGTCCTACCCGAAATAGGGACTGACGTCCCAATTTCGGCTTGGGGCGAAAACAGGAAAACTTTGTTACTTTATCAACATGAGGCTCAATAAAAGCAGCTAAAATTATTTTTCAAGCACCCTCCGACACGCTTCGACGACGTCGTCGACCGTGATCGCTTCCATCAGGGCAGGGGAGGCGGTGCGTCGCTCGCGGCTGGTCCCTTCGAACCGGGCCTTCTGGATCGCGACGTGGCCCGAGCCATACGGACCGTTCCGCTCGGCGGGCATCGGACCGTAGAGCCCGACGCACGACGTACCCACTCCGGCCGCGATGTGCAGCGGCCCGGTGTCCGAGCCGATAAAAAGTCGCGCGCGTCGCGACAGGGCCGCCAACTCGGTCAGCGAGGTCGGTGGGGCGAGCGTCGCATGACCGTTCGATCCGGCGACGATCGTCTCGGCCCACTGCTGCTCTTGCTTCCCGGCCCAAACGACCAGCGTCGGCAGCTCCAACTCCGCACCCAGTCGGGCCGCCACCTCGGCAAACCGCTCGGCCGGCCAGACCTTCGACGACCAGCCCGCACCGGGGTTGATGATCGCGAAGTCTTTCCCGCTCCATCCCAACTCGTCGACCGTGCGGTCCGCCATCGCCGCGTCCGGTTCGTGCTCGGGGATTTCGAACCGAACGTCGGTCGGCTTCTCGATCCCCAACGGGCCAAGCAGTTGCAAATTGGCATCGATCACATGCTCCGCCGGGGCCGGGACCTTGACGTTATAAAACCACCGGCTCAGCTCGCGACCCTTCTCGTCACCGAACCCGATCCGACACTTCGCCCCCGAGAGTCGCGCGACGATCGCGCTTTTCGTCAGCCCCTGCATATCGATCGCCACGTCGGGCCGAAACGCTCGCAGGTCACGCCGGAGCCGGCGGACCGTCTTCAGCGACTTGAGCCAGCCGCGCGGCAACTCGATCAACTGGTCCAGCGCCGCATGACCTCGCAGCAGGGCCGCCGCCCGCGATTCGACCACCCAGGCGATCCGTGCCTCCGGGAACCGATCCCGCAACGCACAGAGCACCGGCATCCCATGCACCGCGTCGCCGATCGCGCTAAGCCGTACGATCAAAATACGCAACGCGGGGCCGTCAGGAAGTCGAAGTGGTTTCATCGTGGGGAATTTTATACTTTCTCGATTTGATAGTCGGTTTTTCATTAGCCGCGTGCGGATTTATCCGCCGCTTTATGCCCGCGCTCAAGTCAACAATCGAAATACGTCTCGGCTTCGGTAAAAGCATCCAAAATCAATAACATAACAACTCCATAACACAACGCTGCTTTTTACATGGCCAATCGAGCGCGGGGATGAACCCACGCGGCTAATTACACCGGCACCACCTTGCAGCCGATCGATTGCATCGCTTCGAGCAACTCGGCGTAAACGAGCGTGTTCGGATAGGTGCCGACAATCGCGCCGCCCGAGCCGGCAAACTTGGCCGAAACGCCAACCGACCGAGCCACCTCGACCATCCGGAACTGCGACGGTGGTATCGGACAGATCGTGCGTCGGACGTCAAAGTTTTCGTTGAGGACCGCCGCCAACCGGTCCGCGTCGCTCGCCTCGAGCGCCGCACGCGCCTCGTCGGTCAGGGCCGCGAGCCGCTCGATCGCCGCGAGGACTTTCGGATCGCCCTGATGGAAGCGGTGCCGCAGATCGTTGTGGACCATCTCGGTCGGGCTGCTCGCGTCGACACTGTAGGCCACGTACACCCGCTCGAACCACTCCGGCGGCAGCGGCTCGTACCGACCGCACTTGAACCCTTGCAACTCGACCTCCCGCTCGGGCGAGAAATCCATATAGACCGGCTGCTCGTACGCCTGCACCACACGGTCCTGCAGCCCGGCCCCGATGCCGAGCTCCTCGGTCTCGACCGAAAGGGAAAGCGACGGGAGAACCTCGACGGGAATTTCGACCCGATAAAACTCGGCCAGCGCGCGAAGGGTCGCCGTAATGATCGCGCTCGACCCGGCCAGCCCGACCAGCCGCGGGACGTTGGTCGTGTAGCGGATCGAAAAATTCTGGTCGTGCAGCGAGTGTCCCTGTGCTCGACAGTAATCGACAAAGCGCCGGATCGTCGCCCGAATCAGCCGCACCCCGCCATAATAACCGTGGAGCCGAACGTCGTCGACAAACTCGTCGAGCGACCGGAACCGATAACGGTCATGCTCGCAGAACACGATCTCCAGGTCGTCCCACTCGTAGAGCGTCACCTCGGCAAAGAACCGGCGCACCGGGATCGAGATCGTCTTCCCGCCATATCCGTCCGACGGGTTGCCGACCAAACCGGCTCGCGCAAACGCTTTTTTTCGTATCAGAAACATCAAGGTAGGGTGCGTCGAGACGCACCGTAAAAGGTTTATGGTTACTTGCGAAAACGAGGGTGAAATTCAAATAAGGTGCGTCCCGACGCACCCTACAACTTCAAATTTTTAAGGTGTTCCCGCAAACCGGGGCCGTACTCGGGGTCGGCCAGTGCGAAGTCGACGAACGCGGTGAAGTAGCTCGGGAAGTTGCCGATGTCGAACCGCTTCTCGCCGGCAGGCAGGCGAACGCCGAGAATCTTCCCGCCATCCTTCAGCATGAGCCGGATCGCGTCGGTCAGTTGGATCTCGTCCCCCTTGCCGGGCGCCGTTTTGCGGAGGTAGTCGAAAATCCTGGGGCTGAAAACATACCGGGCCGCGATCGCCAGGCAACTGGGCACCTCGCCCACCTCGGGCTTCTCGACCAGCTCGGCCAGCTCGAAAACGCTCCCCGGCTCCCGGGCCGCCTCGGGATCGGTCGGGACCGCGATACCGTATCGCACGACCTCTTCCTCCGGCACCTCCTCGAGCACGATAACCGCCTCGGCCTTCTGCGACTCGAACGCGTCGATCATCGTCCGCACCACGCGACTCTCGGCATGCAGCCCGATGATCGAGTCCCCCAACGCGACGACAAACGGCTGATCTCCGACAACCGCCTCGGCACAGAGGACCGCGTGGCCCAGGCCGAGCTGTTCACGCTGACGGGTATAAAAATACTCGATATCGTTCCGCTCGAATGCGAGCTCCTCGAGCAGCTCTTCCTTACCGGCCCGTCGCAGGTGATCGATCAGCTCGACGTCGATGTCGAAATGGTTCTCGATCGCCGTCTTTCCCGGCCCGGTGACGAACAACAGCCGCGAAACGTTACAGTCGGCCAGCTCCTCGACGACAAACTGCACAACCGGCTTTCGCCCGACAGGCAACATCTCTTTCGGTTGACTCTTCGCGACCGGCAACAACCGCGTTCCCCGGCCCGCAACCGGTACGACCGCCAAATTGACTGACATGAGTAACTTTCCTTTGATAAATACGTTTAGCCGCTTTAGCCGTCGAGCTTGCTCGTCGATTTGAAGTACCAACACGCTTCTTAATCGACGAGCAAGCTCGGCGGCTAAGAAAGAACGCTAACTCGGCATATAAATATGTGAATATCTCGGCATTATAGCCGTAAACCGGGTTCAAGGAAAGCGACGTTTTGTGATATAAAACAGCCCGAACAGACCGTTTTTCCGACATTCCACTGGACTTTCAAGGCACTTTTCGGTAACATGGGGGGTGAAGTATTTCCTACTGACAAGATCTTCCTTTTTACGAGCTGGTTCATGGTTGCGTCGATCGAGTATATCGAACGAACAATAGAAAACTACCAGAAAGCGACCCAGGCAAACCTCGAAACGCCCGGCCGGGAAGGGACTGTCGATATGATCTCGGCCGAGATCGCCGACGAGGTCATGATCACCGGCGACCTTCACGGCCATCGTCGCAATTTCACGTTGATCCAACGGATCGCCGACCTGGCGAACCATCCCCGCCGCCACCTGATCCTCCAGGAAGTCTGTCACGGCGGCCCGACCTACCCCCAAAACGGCGGATGCATGTCGCACACCATGCTCGAGAACGTCGCGAAGCTCAAGGTCGAGTTCCCCGACCAGGTCCACTTCATCCTCGGCAACCACGAGCTGTCGGAACTGACCGAGTACCCGATCCAAAAGAACAAGCAGATGCTCAACCTGCTGTTCCGGCTCGGCCTGCAACAGATGTACGGCCCGGCGACCGAGAAGGTCCGCGAGGCGTATCTCCCGTTCTTCGAGAGCTGCCCGTTGGCGGTCCGGATGCCGGGCGGGATCTTCATCTCGCACAGCATCCCCGAACAGGTCGACCCAAAAAAATTCGACAGCACGATCTTCGCCCGCCAGCCGAGCTCGATGGAGTATCTCGAGCGAGGCAGCATCTTCAACCTGGTCTGGGGCCGCGACTACAGCGAAGAAAACGCCGAGAAGTTCGCCAAAATCGTGGACGCGACGATCCTGATCAACGGCCACGAACCGTGCCCCGAGCAGGGTTTCCGCGTGCCGAACGACTATCAGGTCATCATCGACGGCTGCAACGACACGGCCACCTACCTACTCCTGCCGGTCAAGGAAACCTGGACCCAAGAAGAAGTGGTCGAGCAGATCCAAAATTTGAAGTAGCCTTCACTACGTCAGGGCAAGCCCTGACCTACAATCCCTACTCACTCCCCAACGACTTGAGCACGTTTCCCAGGCAGACGATCTCGACCAACTCGCCATGCCGATCTTGGACGGCCCAATTTTTCCACGCGACCAGATGCCGCTTGCCGTCTCGGGTCACGTTCTCGTTCTCATTCGTCTCGAACGAGCCGGGATTCTCCAACAGCCGGCAAAGCATCTCCGGCAGATAGCGGCCCGACTCCTCGGTCGTCACCGGGATCAGCGTCCCGAGCACCTGTTGGCCGATCAGCTCCTCCGCCTCGTAGCCGAAAAACTTCAGCCCGAAATCGTTAACAAAAAGAATCTTGCCGTCCGGATCGAGCGACAGGACAATCGCGTCGAGGTGCCGGATGATCTGCTCGTAACGCTCGTTGAGCAAGTCCGCCTGCTTGAGCGTCTTCAGTGCCCGATGCAGCTCCATCTTGAGCCGTGCCGCCTCGGTCGCCGGATGGTCGGAAGACTGTGTTTCCATGTTAAAAGCCCTTTGATAATGTCAGTGACGAGAAATTGCAACTCCATAATTTATATCGGCCATCCGGCGTGAACACTAGAGAGATTCCCCCCGAAAGGGTTAATGCCTTAAACGACATAAAAACACCCCTGGAGCGAAAGCTCCTTCTGTCATCTGTCCTCTATCCTCTGTCCTCTATATTTACGTTTTCGCCCGAATTCGCTATCATAGCCGCTATGAATACCAACTCGAAAAAAACCGCGGAAAACGGGGACCTCGCCCCCCCGATTAACGTACTTATTGTCGATAACGACGCCTCGCACGCCGAGGTGGTCGCCGAGAGCCTCCAACGGGCCGGACTGCTCTGCGAGGTCGCGACCTCCGGAGCCCAAGGGGCCGAGCTGATCGAGCAGAAAAAGTTCGACGTCGTCGTCACCGACCTGGTCATGCCCGACGTCGATGGGCTGGGGATCCTCGCCCGGGCGAAGGAGGCGGTCCCCGACTGCGAGGTGATCCTCATGACGGGCCACGGCTCCGTTCCCTCGGCCGTCGAGGCGATGCAGCGCGGCGCGTTCAACTATCTGCTCAAGCCGTTGAACATCGAGCAGCTCCGGACGATCACCGCAAAAGCGGCCGAGAGTACCGGCCTGCGCCGCGCCAACGCCGAGCTGCAACGACGGCTCGACGAGCGGTACGGTTTCGAAGGGGTCGTCGGAACCAGCCCCCAGATGCGGAGCGTCATCGAGCGGCTCCAGCGGATCGCCCCGACCGACGCGACCGTCCTGATCCAAGGCGACACCGGCACCGGCAAGGAGCTCGTCGCGCAGTCGATCCACCAAAACAGCCCTCGCAAGAACCGCCCGTTCGTCGCGCTCAACTGCGCCGCCCTGAGCGAGAACATCCTCGAAAGCGAGCTGTTCGGACACATCAAAGGGGCGTTCACCGACGCGTCGAGCGACCGGATCGGCAAGTTCGAGTACGCCAGCGGCGGCACGATGTTCCTCGACGAGGTCGGCGACATGCCGATGCCCACCCAGATCAAACTGCTCCGCGTTTTGCAAGACGGTCTGATCACGCGCGTCGGGTCGAACGATCCGATCAAGGTCAACGTCCGGGTCCTCTCGGCCACCAACCGGAACCTCGAAGAAGCAATCGAGGCCGGCACGTTCCGCAGCGACCTCTACCACCGGCTGAAGGTCGTCACGCTCCGGCTGCCGACCCTCCTGGAACGAAGCGAGGACATCCCCGCGCTGATCGACCACTTCATCAAACAGTTCTCCGGCCAGCACAAAAAGAAGATCAAGGGCGTCTCGGCCGCCGCGCGTCGCAAGTTGTTCGCGTTCCCGTGGCCCGGCAACGTCCGGCAGCTCCGCAACGTAATCGAGAGCATGATCGTCGTCGACTATGACGGCCTGCTGGACGTCGACGACCTGCCCGAGGAGCTCGCAGGCAACGACCCGACCACCGCCGACCAACCGACCACCTCCGGCTCGACCCTCGCCTCCCTGGTCGGCCAACCGCTCGACGAGCTCGAACGCCAGTTCATCAAAGAAACCCTCCGCGTCGTCGAAAACCGCGAAGAAGCCGCCACCATGCTCGGCATCGGCCAGCGAACCTTATATCGAAAAATCAAAGAGTACGGTTTGTAAAATCGAAAAAACATCCGTTAGCGGCGGGGCTTGTCCCCGCGTATTTAGCCGCCGAGCTTGTTCGGCGCTATCCCCAACCCCCGTTTAGCGGTCGAACTTGTTCGACGCTTTTTAGCCGACGGCATTTAAAAAAG
>JASFHG010000055.1:0-11351 GCA_050123355.1 Planctomycetia bacterium | reverse complement strand
CAGCTCCTTCGACCCGGAATAGGGCACGCTTCGCGGCCCAATTCCGGCTTGACGATGTAACTTTAAATACCTGAGACTCAATAGCCGTCGAGCTTGCTCGTCGTTTGACGCTTTTTATCGACGAGCAAGCTCGACGGCTAAAAGATTTTCGGCACCAGTTCTAGAGCGGTTTGTACCAGATGTTCATGCTCTCGATCTGGCCGGAGATGTTGGTGTTGTTGCGGAGCCGCCCGCCGTAGGTGTAGCCGAGCTTGGCAAACGTGATGTTCATGCCGGGCGACAAAGCGCGAGCAATCGTATAGGCCGTCTTGATCCCTTTTTGCCGCATCGCTTCTTCCATCATGGCGAGCAGGTGGACACTGAAACCATTTCCCAGCCAATCGGGAAGGGTCGCGAAATCGGTCATCTCCACATTCGAGGACGACTCGTCCATTTCGGCCGAAGACAAAGCCACAAGGTGGCCCTCCGTTTCGACGCCGAAATATTGGATATGACTTTGCATCGTTTCACGCAGATAGAGGGGATCGTGAATCGGAAAAGGGTACGTGGGAAAAACGGCTCGATAAATTTCGGCCATCTCGTCCACATCCGCTTCGCCACAAGCACGTAAAGCAAACCGGTCATCCAAGGGCCTTATCGGCGACTCGGCCTTTTGCTTTGCCAACTCGAGAATTTCATCCAACGTCGCGGCATCGGCCTCAAAAGCACGCTCTCGACTCAGATAGTAGCCCATGAACACGCCGGCATCCGCACCGCTGTAGAAACCGGGGATCGCCGCCTCTTCCGTATAGCCGGCCTCGGCAAAAGCGGTTGCATATTGTGACGGAATCTTGATAAACACCTTCGAATAGGCATTTTGCTCAGCCATCACTTTCAGCTCTTTCGGCAGCGTCTTCGGGAGCCCGGCTCCCGGCTTCATGAGATAGATACGGTCGTTGTATGGCCCATGCTGGATGATGGAGCCGCAGGATAAGATCTCCAGTCGATCCTTCGTCGGTTGATGCATAAATTCAGTCTAGTCCCTTCTTCCGTGTCGAGAGTTATTTTCCGGAATCAACGAGATGGTCTCGTCGTAATCGGCCATCAATTTTTCGATCCCTACGGAACGGGCTTCGTCGGCATCGTCCAGCATGAGCTGCAAATCGCACGTCTCGCAATTCCGATTGCAAAACGTAGGCACGTAAGAATCTGGCTCCTTGTAAGAGGTAATGACCCCCTCGTAATTTCGCAGCACCACCTTGTTCGTCGACCATGAAATCAGATAGTTGGGCATGATCGGAATTTTCCCGCCGCCGCCCGGTGCATCGATCACGTAGGTCGGAACGCAAAAACCGCTCGTATGGCCGATCAAGCTTTCGAGGATCTCGATCCCCTTCCCCACCGGCGTGCGGAAATGGCTCAGCCCTTCCGACAAATCACATTGATAGAGATAATAAGGCCTGACCCGATTGGCAACCAGTTTTTGCACCAACGACCGCATGATCCGCGGGCAGTCGTTCACGCCCGAGAGCAAGACCGATTGGTTTCCCAGCGGGATACCGGCGTCGGCCAACCTCCCTAACGCCTCGCGAGCAGAAGCGGTCAGCTCTCGAGGGTGATTGAAATGGGTATTGATCCAAAGCGGATGATGCTTCTTGAGCATCTCGACCAATTTGTCCGTGATACGATAGGGAAGCACCACCGGCGTACGTGTCCCGATCCGAATCACCTCGAGATGCTTGATGGTCTGAAGTTCCGTAAGAATCCAGTCCAAATAATCGTTCGACAGCAAGAAAGGATCGCCGCCGCTTAAGAGCACGTCGCGAACTCGCGGAGTCTGGCGGATATAATCGATGCCCTTGAGGATCTGCTTTTTGCCGGGAATCGTATCCTTATCACCGACGCGTCGCTTTCGTGTGCAATGGCGACAGTACATGGAACACATGTTACTGACCAACAACAGAACCCGATCCGGATAGCGGTGCGTCAACCCCGGCACCGGGCTATCCCTGTCCTCGTGCAACGGATCGGACATGTCCGTCGGTTGCACCTTCATCTCATCAATGAGAGGAAAGCTTTGCCGAAAAACCGGGTCGTTTATCAAGTCGTCCTTATTGATCAAAGATAGATAATAAGGCGTAATCGACATGGGAAACTTCTCGATGATCTTTTTGAAATGCTCCCGCATCTCTTCGGAAAGCTCGACATCCAAAAGTGTCTCAAACGTTTCGAGATCCCGGACGCAATGCTTCAATTGCCATTTCCAGTCCCTCCAATTTCGTTGGGAACCATCGTCAATTTCGTTAAGAATTTGCTTCTGTTTTCGAGTTAGCATGAAAATTCTTCTTTCGTTTTTTCCAAACGCTTTGTTTCGTTATCATTGGTAACCTGTTCTCTCGGAAACAAGTTGGGCGAAGCGTCAACCTGCTGGACCTCCATAAGCCCTACAATTCGTTCCAAGGACTCTGCTATCACCTTCTGCTTCGATTCCGGAAGTTCCGAAAGAGACATCGATAACTTGTCCTGCAACAAAGACGGTGCCCGCCGCACCACCTCCTTTCCGGAAGCGGTAATCTCCAACGCCACCTTCCGGCGATCTTCTACCAATCTCGTCCGGGTCAGATACCCTTTTGCTTCAAGCCGGTCGATGATCCCGTTCACGGTGCTCACACTAAGATTGACCTGCTTGGCCAAGGCGGTAAGCGTCATCGATCGGCTCTTGGCCAATTCGTATAAACACAAAAGCTGAGGCGTGGTCAGCCCCAACTCCACATTCAATTTCCTGGAATAAATATCTACGGCTCGAATCACACGACGTAGAGCACAAAGGACCCGATGCTCATAGGCATCCTTGGGGGTGTCACTACCTGAGATGTTCACGATCAACCTTTCTTATCAGAATATTTCGTGTACGAATATTTCCAATACGTAGAATTATAGTGGGTCAGAAAACAACTTCAAGGGGGAGTGACAATCCCCCCAAAAAGAAAGGTGTCCCCTAAAAGGCTAGATATCCACTCGTTACACGGGATACTCGCCGTAAAATCGCTTGATAAAATGGCGACCGAAACGGTTCAGGCAGTGACGCTCCCAGCCAACCCGCTCCATCATCTGGTCACTCAACGCATGGTTGACCACGTGACATAAAAGGGCGTCGCTCTGCTTGAGCTTCGCGATTCGATCGAGCGCGGCCAACGCCGCCAAGACGGTGCGATAGGTGGTCCCTCGCGAAGAAACGATGTAGGGGATGCTCAAAAAACTCGAAAAGCGGCGGGGTTGATTGAAATAGAGACGGCACCGGTTCCCCGATCGGCGTCGATGGTGAAGACGGCCCAAAACCAACACGTCAGGCCACGAAATCAACTTGGGCCAAGAACGCAAAACCACACGAGAAAACTGCCCATCGACCGCTTCGATCACTCCATAACGGGCGGCACGTAAAAGATCGGTCTGACCTTCGAAATCGGTAACCATTCGTCGCGTCAACATCGGTCTTTACTTCGGTCGCCACTGGGAATCAGGCATGCTATAATTGGAACCCGCATCCGGAGTCCACACGTTTCCTTGAGTTGGAGCAGGGGTCGGGATGGGAGTTGCCGGCTGGTTCGTGTTCATGGGCACCTGCCCTACCGTCGAACTACACGGCGAGCAAATGGTCCCCGTTCGAGAAAGGATCTGGGCGATAATCCGCTGCTCGAGGACCATATCACGCCCGATGGCAATCCAACCTTTGTCTATCGGGACTTCAACCACCGGATTGACAACCCGATCGAGCGAATCATCGTAACGGAAAGTCGCTACCCCGGAAACCGAACGCTCCGGTTTCTTGACATCCTCGAGTTGCTTATAGACCGCCACCTCCACCTGATAGCCCGTCTCATTGGGAATGACGCGAACCAATGCCTTCCGCCGGATCGATTGGACAGTCGACTCGATCCGCTCGTGGAGATTTGCCGAGTCATGTCGCCACGGCTCGAGAAGCGTCGCCCCAACACGTGGAAAGGTCTCGACCTGGCCTTCAAGGATAAAGTTCTCGACCTGACGAAGCGGTTCTTCATGGTCAATCTCAAAGTAATCATCCAGGACATCGATCACGATCTCCCAAACCTGCTCCGGTTGCCCGGCCGGAATCTGGACCGGGTTTTCATAATACTCCACCCCGGACAACGTCACCCCGAGCGGGTCGAGCGGATTGGAATTGTACGTATTGCGAGCCTGAAAGCATCCGGTAATGACAAGCACCGGAAGCAGTATCAAGACAAATCGATAGAAAAAGGGCCTGAATTTCATACTGGGCCGCATGGGCAATCTGGGTGATTCTTTGGTCCAAGGACGTCGCAGTGTCGCAGAAACCGACCCCACAATCAAGAGCAATTTGGATGACTCTTGTTTAGCCGTCGGACATATCCGACGTGTTTTGAAGCTACGAAAACGCGCCGAACGATGTTCGGCGGCTAAACTTACCCAGAAATATCAACGCGACAAGAATCACAAACCCTTCGAACACTCCTGAATCCGCTCAAAAGCATGCTGCTTTTTATCCCCCTGCAAGATGGGGAGTGCCGCCTGATAATGCAATGCGGCCCGATTCTTGGCGACCCTTTTGCGAGCAAGGGGCCCCTCTTTGGACAATTCGAACCAGAGATCGGCAGCTTCGAGCCGTTTGGTCGGCTCGCGACTCGCCGCGAGATCTGCTTCAACCAGCTTCTTCAACGTCGCCTCATCCACCTGCCCGACAAATTTCACAAGGACCTCCGACCAAATTTTACTCTGGTCGACTTCGAAACTCTGAGCGACCCCCTCCATAATCTGGAAGCAAAGCTGCAGCTCACGAGCCTTTATGGCCAGTTTTTGTGCTTGTTGGAACAGGGCGTACTTTTGAGCCGGATCGGGGGTCGTGGCGGCGGTCGAGATCAATTCGGTGATCAGAAACGCTTTCGCTTCCGGAGTTTTGGCCGCCCGCATTTTATCCCCAAAAACCTCTACGATAATCGTCCGCGGCGACTTCAGCTCCGAATCCGCAGGCACAGGCACTTTTTCGGCAACCTCTTCGACCGGTACACTCGGCGAGGCCGGCTCGGTCGCAGGCTGCGGCGGCTGCTCAGGCCCGGGTGGCTGAGGAGTCGTGTTTTCCGGGGTTTTCTCCACCAGCGGTTCGGGTACCAGATACCCTGGATCCTCCGGCTTCTCTGAGTTTTTCGCGACCGCGTTCGGATCAGGCTGCTTGGGACCGGGCTGTGCAGATGGCTCGACCGGCTTTTTGTCCTGTGGAGATGGAGTAGGTTCTTCGACCGGATCCGATGGTTCTCCAAAAAAGAAATCGATCGGCTGTTTGAGGACATAGTGTTGATAAGCGAGAACGATCAAAATCGCAACGACGACCGACGAAAGATACTTCAATACCGGCACCCACCACGGCATCCGTCGTTTCAATTGCATACGCGAAACACTCGAAATGGCGGGCAGTTCCGTTTCCTCTTCCTCAAGCTCGACTCCTTGGTATCCTCCCGACTCCTGCTCAGATTCCGGGTCCAGCTCCGGGGGCGCCGGAAGCCGGTTCTTCTCGCCACAAGGACACTTCACCTTCTTCCCGGCCCATTCGTTGGGGACGGTATGCTGTGCTCCACATTTTTTGCAAAGGAAAATGATCATAACTCTCTCGGTTCCCTTATCTCTTGCCGGATCTCTTGCCGGAAATGATACTCTGCCCAAACATATCATCCGTTCGCTTCAACGCACTCCATTGTAACTCAGAATAGCGTCGGTCGGAAAGAAGAGATTTGCCGCTTCGATGTTTCCGTGATCCATACGACCCGCAAAGTCTTTGCATTTTAACATGTTAGGTCGTTTGGTCGGCGGGAAATTTTCCCGGTTTTTCGCGACCTCCTCCCCTCCTCTAACCATCGCCAAGTCTTTTTTTATCAACTACTTACAGGCTAGCATGCATTTTCCGATTTTTCGGAAGAACCGAGAACACCGGTAAAATCGAAAAAAAACTACCTTCCCGCATAATCAGTAACCGAAAAAAGTAGTCAGACAGACATCGCAAGGCGCGATCGGTAGCGAAATGCTCCGAGAGGTCTCTGCGATCCATGTAATGAAAAACAAATCTAGGGTTCCCCGGGGCCGGTCGAACATGTTTGCCGGCAATCGGGGTGAGTGGTCGATGCCAAGGGGGGCGTCGAACTCCGATGGTGACCCGCCGCGGAAAGAATCCTTAAGGAGGGAAGGCATGCGACGTACTTTCATTGCAGTGGCTCTTGCAGCAGCCACACTCCTGTGCCCGGCCTGGGCGATGGCCGACACAGATAATCAGAAACTCGCCGATTCGGTCGCCACGCAGCTTCGCGACGGCGGCCAACTTCAAGACTATGAAATTGGCGTCAAGGTCAACGACGGGACCGTTCTCTTAAGCGGTCGAGTCGCCAACCAAGAGCAGCTTCGCACGGCCCTGCGAACGGTCTCTTACATGCAAGGTGTCAAGAAGGTAATCAATCGTCTGACGGTTGCACCTTCCGCGAAACCTGCGCCCGCCAAAAAAGAACCGACTCTGAGCCAATCGCTCAAATCGTTCTTCAAGACCACGCCGCAGAAGGCAGACCGCGTAGCGAGCTCGTATCGAAACGCGCCGGTCCGCCGCACGTCGGCGACGATGGTAAGCCCCGCTCCGATGGTCATGAGCGACGACATGGTTCCGATGAACCGACCGGCCCAACCGCAATACCGCGTTGCCCAGCGTCCGGTGCCGATCGCTTCCTCGTACCGTGGTGCACCTCAAGGTTATCAAGCCCCGGTAGCAAGCGGCGTTGCCCAGGCCCGCTTCGAGCAACCGTGCATGCCGAACTATGCATGGCCCAGCTATGCGGCTTACCCGAACTATTCGGCCGTTACCGTGCCGCGACAGTACTCGCCGACCGCGTTCCCGTACATCGGTCCCTTCTATCCCTATCCGCAAGTCCCGCTCGGATGGCGAAAGGTGACCCTCGAATGGGACGATGGCTGGTGGTGGCTCGATTTCAAAAACAAGCCGTGCCGCTAGCACGACGTGAAACATGATGTTGCACCTTTGATGTCACACAAAAGGTCCTTGCTTTGAATCCAATTCGAAGCAAGGACCTTTTTTATTGGTGCTGAACGCACCAATCGGGAACCCGCTCCCGTTGGTCGCTGACGCGGGGGCAAGATTTTGTACTAACCATAGCACGAGTGCAAACGCATCCAACCGTGCATACGTTCGTTAGCCGCTGAGCTTGCTCCGCGCTTTGGCAACCAATTGAAACCGCGTTATGCTATCGTGTTAGAACGATTTCTCAAAACCGCCGGTCGTTTACTGTCGTATCGGTTAAATCGCGGACATGAAGTCACGCGGCTAACGAATGTAACTTGGCAACGCTACGCCAACACTAATTCTATTCCGAGCTGGAAGACGTAGCCGCCGCGTGGTGTTCAAATGTCCAGTAGATCATGGACGTGTTTTTTAATCTCGTCGGGGGGCGTTTCGTAAAACGTACTCCCCAAACACCCCAAATCGGTCCAGCCCAGGTCGTCGACCAGAATAAAAACAAAGTTCGGCTTCGTTGCCTTCTTGAGAGCCGCGGCCTCGATATGAGAATAAGAAAAAACCGAAAACAAAGCGGCCATCGCCAAAGCCACTCGCTTTCTCCATCGTGGTAAATCGCTAGAGGGCGTTTCAAAACCTGCTTTGAAGACGAAAGCGAGGATTTTTGTTTTGCCGGCAAGGAGCAAAATTGCAGGCATATTGGGCGATATGGCGAAATTTTGCGACGAAGTCCGGTAAACAAAAAGACCGCTTGTAGTCCAAATTGAGGTTTTGAAATGTCCTCTAAACATGATCACACTTTCAAGGCAGGAGACACAAAAGGCGGGAAAAATTGGAGTTCTTTTATTCTATCGCCCTGCCGAAGCAAATGAAAAGCATGAGATTTCTGTCCAAGGCGATTCATGGACTCTTTTTGATTGCCAATAAATCTCCGCGCGGCAAAAATCCCGGGCCGAGATGGACTTACGTTCAGATCTCGGACCGGGAAAATAGACTCAGTAGTTCCAAATCCCTTTGTTCCAAGAATTTCAAGCCGGATTTGAGACTGCGCCAGCAGGCTCTAATCCGGATATTATCCGGAAAAGAGGCTAACGCCTCATTTCCGGCTTGGACAAAATTACATCAAATTTGGAACTACTGAAACCCTTTAAATACACCTAGCGACGACGCACCAGTCGCCCGGCGGCCAGCATCAAGCCGCCGAACAAGAGCAAGCACCACGTGGCCGGTTCGGGAACCATGCTGACTCGAAGCGAATCGAACGCCAAGTCGCCGCTGGGAGCCGCCGTGCCACCCAAGATCCCAAAGCCCCATTGTTGCGGATCGGCAAACAGATCCTGGGCCGTCTTGCCCTGCGTATCGATCATCGTCACCCAATTGCCGTTGTTGACATTGAGTATATTGCTTGTCCAAGTCGTCTCGACACTCAACGGATCGTCCAGATAGAAAAACGACAGATCCGGATCCGCGCCGCCCGGGCCATCCGGGTCATACCACTCGCCGACCCAAAAATAGAGTTCCCCTTCGCCAAGGCTGAAAAGCTCACTCGAAATTTGCTCGGTGGAATCGCGTGTACAGATCGACACCCATGGCGTTGCGTTCAGGTCGACCGAATGATCCTCATCATAGGTAAAGAGGGGCCAATAGTTCGCCGTACCGGCAATCGCATCCCACTGCGTCAGGTCACCCAACGGGCACTGAACATACCCACCGCCGGCTGGCCCGCTACCATACCACTCCATCGGCACCTCACCATCATTGGGTTGACCCTCGACATAATAGTACCAATCATTATTCGTCGGCGGGTTCGTATCCCAATTCTCCATGTAATCGGCCATGACCATCGCCCCCGACGAAAAACTGAACAAAAGCCCAACCACCACCAAAAAACAAATCATTCGACGCATCATCTTATCCTCCAAAATCAGAGCTGGTTTGATCTTGATCTGTTGCCCTTCCAAAACAAGATTGAAAAGATATGCGCCAAATATAGTCAAAATGGTAAATAAATGCAAGAAAAGATGCGATCCTTGTCTGAAAGCCGGAAAACACCGAGGAAAATACTACTTCCCCCAACAAAAAAACCCCGGCATTCTTGCGAAACCGGGGTTTTTGAAATTCTTCTATTTATGCAGTGCAAAAGCACTGTTTGAAAACTACATAAAGCTGCAGTCCATGCCGAGGCGGGTTTTGAGCTCTTCGAACTCGCGGGCGTATTGGTCGCTCGACGAGTGGACGTGCTCCGCTTCGGTGATGAAGTGGATCTGCTCGCTGCAGTCGACCGAACGTTGCTTGAAAACATCTTCGTAAGGAGTTTGGTCCTCGCCGTAGATGATCAACAGCTTGTGTTCGTCGAACTGAATCTCTTGCGGGATGTTGGGATTGAGTACCGCGATCCCGACGCAACCATCATTGGTCAAAAGATCCTCATAGTCCCAAAGAATACTCTTCAGGACCGGCATGTCAATATGTTCACGATAAAGATCCGTATGGCCGATCGATTCTCGGTTGTGACTGGTCTCGAGCACGACGTCGACCACCGATCCCAGCGGATCGAGCAGATCGATGAAGGTCTCGAAAAGCGTTGATTTCGTCACCGAACCCATCAGGACCGGAACACGAGTATGACTTTCTTCATCATGAAACGAATCGTGTCGATACCCTTGACACGGCACGACCTGGAGGTCATACGACGGGCGAACCGCATCGGTCAGGGTAAAGTTCCCGTATCGGGCGACACCTAGATGCGCTTCGAGTTCCTCCTCGCTGAGGTGCTCAAAGCTACTAGTGCCTTCCGGCATGGTGCCGTCGCGGAATACGTTTCGGAAAAATTTCTTCAGGAAGCCCATGGGCGATCTCTTCGTCTCGTGGCAAACCGTGCTCTGCCTTACACACGTCCGACGTCAGATCCGAGGAGATCATCGTTCGTCGAAGCTATCGGGTTTACACGGCACTAAAACTCGGGAGGGTCAATTCAAAGGACGACATATCTGGGTAAAGCTTTCAAGCTAGCCGATTCCGTTACTCACTAGCCCATTTTCACTTCACGTCTGTTACGCTGGGAGCCGTGGTGAGTCGGTCTCGTAATTTTCGTTACGAAACCGCCTCTTTTGATGCCCATATCCATGGCAGACAATACTGTCTCATCGCCTTCGGGGTCTTTACCCTGAAGTTCGCTACCATTGACGTGCATCGATCAACCGCTTAACCGTATAAACGGCTGACAGTTAATCGTAGGTTACGCTCCGGCCTCTCGCCGGGGAACTTTTGCAGTTCCGCGAAAAAGCATGCCGAACAGTCCATAACCTTACGTTCTCAAGAGGTATAACCGGTACTTCCGGCATAAACGACTCGAGAAAATACCCAACGAGCTAGGGGTTTTGGAGTTTGCATCACGATCGACCTCTGCTTTAGGGGTGCCCCTAAAAAACCGGCTTTTCGCGAAGCAAAGTCCCAAAAACCCAGCTTCCCTCAAACGTCCTGGCCCGATTTTTATTGCACTTTTTGACGATGATTTGATAAGGCGAGATAAATTCAGCCCCCACTTTGCCAGCATCAAATCGCTTGCATGTAAGAGAAACCGGCCAAATTTCAATACGGTTTACTCCTCCGTGCACCACGAAGCAAACGGAAGAAGATTAGAGGACATTTCAAAACCTCAATTTGGACTACAAGCGATCTTTTTGTTTACCGGACTTCGTCGCAAAATCTCGCCATATCGCCCAATATGCCTGCGATTTTGCTCCTTGCCGGCAAAACAAAAATCCTCGCTTTCGTCTTCAAAGCAGGTTTTGAAACGCCCTCTAGTTTATATCGCCAAAACAAAAACCCTTTCTGGCCTTCTCTAAATAAATATAAGAATCCAAAAAATGGGCATCGGCGGCCAAACAAGCTAAAACTCGAGCAACTCTCAGTCGGTCTACATTTTTCAAAGAAAGCAAGCAACTTCATCCGGTGCTACTAAACTCGTCCGACCGCCGATGCGATAGAAATGGTTTCCTAGGCTTGATTACGTGAACATTTTCATAACCAAGTTCTAGTTTTACGATAAGAAACGTGTTGCCTGAATGTCGGTTTTCGGCGATAATCGGCCTGACCTGGCTTGGCCACGGTAGAATCGAAATCCTAGCCGTTTTTTATTACCTCAAACCCCTCCAAGGGCGATCCCATGCCGCACTACACGTTTTTGTTGTTCTCCAACACGGTAAAATCTATCACCATGTCCAGCGACCAGAGGTTTTGTGGCCCCTGTCACTACGGTTCTATTATACTCAGGCGGCTGGAGCGTGTCGCGTTTTTGGTCGCTGTTATA
>JASFHG010000054.1:0-11382 GCA_050123355.1 Planctomycetia bacterium | reverse complement strand
ATCGATTCGGGTAGCTCTCGTGGTTGGCCGTTGCGTTGGATGTTCATCTACTGCCCCCGGACCGCCACCGTTCGGAATTGGGTCACGGCCAGCAGGACCAACTCGCCCTTGGCCATTTGGCCCGCCGCGTGACGCTGGGCATCCCAGGGGATGGCATAAGCCGCACATCGACCGCTTCGTACCTCGGTGACATAGACCACCGACCGGCTGATCCGCTGCCGTCCGCCGATCCGTCGCAGATCGGCCACCCCGGAGACCATCAAGAACTCCGGTTTCGAAGCAGGATCAACCTGGAGATCCTTGAAGATGTTGCGTTGGAAAAAGGAATTGAAGTTGTAGGGCGGTTGCTTTGCCAAGGTTGCCGCTTTCAGGTCGCCGGTGAGGAAATCGAGGAAGTAGATTGCCTCGACCCCATCGTCGACATACGCAGTGCAGACGGCGAACTTCTCGTAGCGGTCGGTCGCCGTGGCATGCATCGGCGTGTGAGGGCATAGGCCTCCGATAACGACCCCAATCAGCAGCCCGAAGATGGGCCAGACGTAGCGAGTGTGTTTCCGAGTCCAAAACATAAAAAATCTCCATCCCCCCGGATGTGGGTGCAAATAGCGTAAATTAACACGATGCCCCCATGATAGCGATTTTTCCGATCGAGTGCTAGGCGAAAACCGGGCGGTTTGGAGAGGGACTTTGGGGGGTATGGAAGAGAAAACGCGTCGCAGAAGACTTTTGGGCAAACTCCTTAAACCCAGAGTTTGTTCGGCGCTTGGAAGTGTGAGTTCGCGCCAGCGCCCAACGGAAGCGGGTTCTCTGCTGGTGCGGAAGCACCAACCAAAAGCGCCGAACAAGCTCGGCGGCTAAAACGATGGGCAGGCCCGTCGGCTAAAAAGTTTTGAGAGATCAGCCTTCTGACTCATCCTCGCGTAGCATGATCCGGCGGATCGAGGTGGCGTGGCCGGTCGAGGGGTCGATCTCGACGATGGTGCCGCAGAGGCGGGCGTCTTCGGTCGCGACGTCGTAATGCGTCGGGCGGAACGTGCGAACCGTCTCCATGACCCGATCGATCCGGCGGCCGATGATGCTCTCGTGAGGGCCTGTCATCCCGACATCGCACTGGAACGCCGTCCCGCCGGGGAAGATTTGCTCGTCGGCGGTCGCGACGTGGGTGTGTGTGCCGAGCACGGCCGAGACCCGACCGTCCAGATAGCGGCCCATCACCTGCATGTCGCTGGTCGCTTCGGCGTGGAAGTCGAGCAGGATCGTTTTGACGTCCGAGGGGATCGTGTTGAGGATCCGATCGACCGCATGGAACGGACAATCAACCGGCGACATAAAAACCCGTCCCAGCAACGAGATGACGCATACTCGCGTCTGGTCTCGGGCCGTGAGGATCGTATGACCCTTGCCGGGCGCTTCGTTGGGATAATTGGCCGGACGGATCAAGCGCGGGCTGCTGCCGATGATCGTAAAGATCTCGCGGCGTTTGAAGCAGTGGTCGCCGAGCGTGATGCAATCGACACCCGCGTCGAGCAACTCATGATAGATCTGTGGCGTCAGCCCGGACCCACCGGCCGCGTTCTCCGCATTGGCCACGACCAGATCGAGCGTCTCTTGGGCACGCAGCGCCGGCAGCATCTGTGTAATAAGCCGACGGCCCGGCTTCCCGACAACATCTCCGATAAATAAAAGTTTCACGGACGTTTTTCTTATGGTTTATGGGGTTTTTCAGAAAAGCATTAATGAGCCACTTCCGTATGGCGGGTTTCTCGCATGACGGTCACTTTGATTTCGCCCGGATAGGTCAACTGCTCTTCGTAGGCCTTCGCGATGTCGCGGCAGATCTTTGCCGATGACTCGTCGGTCGTGTCCTTCGAGCTGACGATCACCCGTAGTTCACGGCCTGCCTGGATCGCGTAGGCTTGCTCGACGCCGTGGAAGTTGCCGGCGATCTGTTCAAGCTCTTCCATCCGTTTGATATAGCGTTCGAGCGTCTCGCGACGGGCACCCGGCCGCGACGCACTGACCGCGTCGGCCGCGGCGACGATAACCGTATAAGGGTTGTCGAGATTGACGTCGTCGTGGTGGCCCGAGGCCGCGTTGATGACCTCCGACGGTTCGCCCGATCGCTTGAGCAGATCGGCCCCGATCTTCGGGTGACCTCCTTCCGCCTCGTGGTCGGCCGCTTTTCCGATATCGTGCAGCAGACCGCACCGGCGGGCCAGTCGGCCGTCCATGCCAAGCTCTTCGGCGATCATGCCGGCGATGAAGGCGACCTCGATCGAGTGCCGTAGGACGTTCTGGCTGTAGCTCGTGCGGAACTGGAGTCGACCGAGGAGGTTGATGATCCGGTCGTGCAGGCCGTGGACGTCCGCTTCCTGCTGAGCTTCGACGCCGATCCGCTGGACATGCCGCTCCATCTCCTTGGCCGTGTCTTCGACGATCTCCTCGATCCGCGAAGGGTGGATCCGCCCGTCAGCAATGAGCCGGTTCAGCGAGAGCCGTGCCGTCTCGCGTCGGATCGGGTCGAACGCACTGACAATCACCACGCCCGGCGTGTCGTCGATGATGACGTCGACCCCGGTCGCCTTTTCGAACGCCCGGATGTTGCGGCCTTCGCGACCGATGATCCGGCCCTTCATCTCGTCGTTCGGGATGTCGACCGTACTGGTGGTCGTTTCGGCCGTATGGGCCGCGGCGAACCGCTGGATCGCCGTCAGCAGGATCTCGCGAGTTTTCTCCTCGCTTTTTTCCTTGATCACCTTCTCGTGCTTGATGATGACCGCCCCGGCCTCTTGGGAGAGCTCGGTTTCGAGGCTTTCCAGCAGCCGGTTCGTCGCCTCCTCGCGACCCAGGCCACTGAGCTCGTGGAGCGTTTGACGTTGGACATCGAGTAGCTTGGAGAGCTCCTCCTTCCGCTTGGCGGTCTCTTGGATCCGCTCGGTCAGTTTCCGCTGGGTGCCTTCGACCATTTTCTCCTGTTTCTGGAGCTGCTCGGCCTGCTTTTCGATGGCATCTTGGCGTTTATCCAAGATTCGCTCCCGCTCGTGGAGTTCCTCACGAAGCTTGCGGAGCTCTTTTTCCCCCTCGGCTTTCTGTTGGATGACAAGCTCTTTCAGCTCGAGCTCTTTCTCTCGAACCAACGTACGAGCTTCCTGGTTGGCTTTGTCAACAATCTGTTGGGCTTCTGACTCGGCGTCTTTGCGACGCAGGTGATCGAGCCCCTTGATAGCAACAAACGTCCCGATTGCCGCTATGGAAGCAGCTACGACGATGTAAACGGCGAACACGGTTTTTCCCCTACTAATATATGTAAAGTTATGGAAATCGTTTGCCGGCCCGGCCACACTATTTCGGGCAAGGACGACAAACGGTTGTCGATAGGTTGACACTATATATCGGTACAGAGATCCGCAAAGAAAGAAGGTTAAGAGGACAAAGCCCGCCAGGCATATCATGGCCAGATCAAACCGGCCGACGAAGCGCTAATCCAGCGGATGGTCCCAACCTGTGGAAGAACGTCCAAGACCAAGGGGATGTTGATTTGAGCTACCAGAATCGTCAGGCGAGGGTCGTGCAGGAGACCTGCCATTTCGTCGGACGGGAATCGGTACATACGCACGACACAACGTGTTTTCTCGTATTTCACCCTTTAAAAGCAGTTTGAGGCCGACTCGCACCCTCCCGACATCGAAGCATTGCATGAAACCTGAACGAACTTGTCGCAAAACCGAAAGAAATGATTCGGTCTTTCCTACAAACGGATTCACACGACGCACCGTCTCCGCTACCACCACCATCGCGACGATCGCTTGCGATCGGCACCATCGAGTCAGTTTGAAGATCCAAATCAGGGTCGCGAAAATCCAGTTCATTGAAGATTTTTTTGATATATACAAAGTGACCTGCGGTTCATCGCGAAAACGGATGACCGAAACTTTCACCTTGTAATCTCAATCCGTAGTGATTCGAGGGATGTGTTGTCTTGGCCAATTTCTGTAATAGTAGCCAATCAATTTCATTAAGCCTTGTCTCGAACGTTCAGACCTTTTATGCTCAAACTAAAGAGAAATATTCTCTCTGGAGAGGGATATCCCAAACGGTTTACCCCTACTCTTTACAATAAGAGCGGTCTTTGCGAACATCCGTATGTATCTTATGGTAACAAAGATCTCGCAAACTGCAACCTTGAAATTTTTCACGCACGGTGATAAATCCCTTGACTGGTTCGATTTAGGGGGTTTGGGAAAATGGCGTAATGGGAAATGTCCCTTATGAGACACTTTCCCGCCTAGGTCGTCCCCCAAAAGATGGGCCATTACGGATAACTAACCTTTATGCATCCATTTGAACAGAAATTACTCGATTCTTGGCCCTACCGGCAATGGGGGGATCTGACGATCCTTCTTGCCATCTCCGGAGGGGGGGATAGCGCTGCCTTGCTCAGGGCGATTTGTGCGATCCGCGACTTGGCCACGCCTCAAACCCCAGGCCAGGTGGTTGCCGCCCACTTCAACCACCATCTACGCGGCGAGGCGGCCGATCGTGACGAACAGTTTGTCACCGGGCTATGCAAAATGCTCGGCGTCGAGTGCCTCGTCGGGCATGCCGATCCGGGCCGGCACGAGAATAACCAGGGTGAGGGAGTCGAGTCGCTGGCACGCCGTGCCCGCTATGCGTTTCTTGAGAAAGCGGCCGCTGGGGTGGGAGCTCGCTATCTGGTCACGGCCCATACGTTCGACGATCAGGTAGAAACGATCCTGCATCGCATCCTCCGCGGCACTGGCCTGAAAGGGCTCGGCGGGATCGCCCGGGCCAGACGTATAAACGACTCGCTGACCCTGCTCCGCCCGATGCTGGACCTCCGCCGCGAGGAAATCGTCGCCTATCTGGCCGATCTGGAGCAGCCGTTTTGCGAAGATGCGACCAACACGGATCAGGTCTTCACCCGAAACCGCTTGCGTCACGACCTTTTGCCGACGCTTCGAGACGCGTACAATCCGGCCGTCGACGAGGCGATCGTCCGCTTGGGCCAGCTTGCCAGAGAAAACCAGATGTTTCTCGACGAGACCCTCGATGACCTGATCGAAACATGCGTACAGAAAAGAAGTTCTGAGGCCGTGACACTAGATCGTTCGGCTCTCAAGACAGCCCCTTCCTATCTGATCCGTGAGCTGATGACCCGCCTCTGGACCGAGCAAGGCTGGCCCCAGCAAGCGATGGGCTACGAGCAGTGGCACCGCCTGGCGACCCTTTTGCAAACCGATCCGGCGTCCGACGACACGTTCAACCCCCAAGTCGCCCTACCTGGCGGCATAACAGTCGAGATCCACGATCAAACGATACGCGTTCGTCGGTCCAGCATCTGATTAGTTTAACCGCCGAACATCGTTCGGCGCGTTTTCGCAGCTTCAAAACACGTCGGACGATGTCCGACGGCTAAACAAAACGCCACAAAAATTTTCGTGACAGAATACTATGCTACCGTTCCGTGCCGCCGAGGAAGTCGTAGCTGATGCGTTTTTGGATCGTAGCGATCTGGGAAAGGGATTCGCGAAGGGTTACTTCTTCGAGATGAGTCAGCGATTTCGGATTAATACTATTGTCGGGCGGACGGTCTGCCTGCAATGCTTTAACCTGATGGCGAAGACGCAGGTTCATGAGGAACTCGTACGACTGGACCATCTCGTCATGGCTGATTTCAGAAAGGATGTCAAGCTGCAGGAGCTGATGGAGCCGCTGGAGCGTATTGGTCTGGAGGATCCTGTCACGCAGGGCATAGATTCTCGCAAATTTGACGACCGACATCATCGCATCTTTGATGTTGAAAACTTTTTCATGCCCATCGCTCTCCTGGACCTGTATTTTTCCAAAGAAGCCGAGCGGTGGTTTGTAGAGCAGGGTGTTGCCGGCAAAGTGGCAGAGGGTCTCGGGCCGCTCGGCCAACCGATCCAAAACGAACTGCCGCAAGGTATGTGCCAACTCATCCGCACCGTAAACGCATCGGAAGTCGAAACACATGTCGAACCGCAAGATATCTTTTGGCTCCGAGGCCGCGATCCATTTGGTAAAGCGGTCCTGCCAGACGCTTAACGGTGCACACCAGTCCTCGTATCGAGCCATGACACCGCCTGCACAGTAGTGATAGCCGGCCGCGTCGAGCCACTGGCATACTTTGTCTCCCAAGGCGAGAAAGTACTTTTGTACATTCTCTTTCCGGCTCGGGTCGACATCTTGATAAATGATTCCGTTGTCCTGGTCGGCGACCAGCGTTTCTTCTTCACGTCCTTGGCTGCCCATCCCAAGGAAAGCAAATCGAGCCGGTGGAGGTCCCAATTCGTCCATTGCCAGTCGGGTAAAGCGGATCGTCATCGCGTCATGCACCGATGCAATTAGGCGGATCACGCTGTTCGGCTTCGAGGCAACACTGACCAGTGACGAGACCGCTTGCGGAAGTCGTTGGCGGATTTCGATAACTTCTTCGAGTGACTTAGCCCGTTCGATCTCACTAACCAGGACGGCCGACGCATAACGATGGAAAGCCAACAGATCGGCACCCCGCACCAAACCGATCACTTTTCCCATGGCGTTGCGCAAAGCAAGATGTCGCACACCATTCTTTTGCATATTCAGCAAGGCGTTGTGAACCAGAGCGTTTTCGTTAATACTGTAAAGTGGCGAGCTCATGATATCAGAGACCGGACGCTTGGTATCATGCGAACGGGTAAGAACCCGCCGCCGGAGGTCACCATCGGTCACGATCCCCACCGCGTCATCCGAATAGGATACGACCAAGATCGCGCTGTACTTCTGGTCCGTCATCATGCGTGCCGCGTGATTGATCTGAGTATTTAGCGGACAGCTCAACGTCGAGTGACGAAAATGGCTTAGCGGCTCGTTCAAAAAGAGAAGCGAGCTTTGCAACTCTTCCAGCAACGTCTTCAACTCTTGATTGGTGGAGGAATGGCTGGTTGGATCGATAGCACTAACATCACGAGCTGAAAGAATCAACGCACGGCGGTTGTCGAGCTTGATATTCTGGCAGGACATCCGCACCGCAATCAGCTCACCATGCTTTCGCCGCAATTGGCCGACATGTTCCAATGTAGCGGGTTTCTCTTCCATGACGTCGGTCAAATAGCGTGTGGTCGGATGATCCTCCGGCGAAGCGTAAGGCAAAAGGTCATGCCAATCGAGAAAAGAAACTTCATCCAACTCGTAGCCTAGCAGTTCGAGCATCGTCCGGTTGGCAAAGGCGCATTTCCCATCAACCAACAGCATGGTCCCTTCCGTGGCCGATTCGACAAGGAGCCGATATTTTTCGTGCGATTCTCGTAACGAATTTTCTGCCCGACTCCGCTGCCGCTCGAGACGAAGACTCTGCTGCACGATGAAAACCAACAGGCCTGTGACAATGGCCGTGATCAGCGAAATACTCCACACCAAATGTCCGACGATCTTCGAGATTTCTCGTTGAACATCGTCGATATAGATACCTGTCCCGACGATCCAATTCCAAGGCTTAAACAGACGGACGTGCGAGAGTTTTGGCTCCAGTCGCGAAGGATCGTCTTTCCACTGCCAGGTGTAACGGATGTATCCCTCTCCGTCATCCTTGACTGCATTAACAGAATCCACAAAAAGAGGCTCGCCATTATTATCTTTGAAGTTCGAGAGATCCTCTCCATCCAATTCGGAAACATAAGGATGCATCATCATAACCGGCTGCGTATCGGTTACCCAAAAGTAGTCTTTTCCTTCCGGGCCATACCGTAATTGCTTGATGTCTTCCAACGCCGCTTTTTGGGCATCCTCTTTGGATTGTTTGCCGTTTTTAACCTGGTCGTCATACTTCTGCAAAAGGCTGACAGTCGTCGCGGTCAGTTCTCGAACCGTCTCTCGCTTGCGTTCCATGAGACTGTCTTCCAAGGCGGGGATCAGGATCACAAAGCAAACGAAGAGAAAAAGACAGATCGTCAAAGCCGCCGGCAAAGCAAAGCGGAAAGCAAGCTGCTTCAGCCGGAAGGCCGGAATTCGCGAGGGGAGCGAGTCTTTTTTCGATCGGGAAGAGGGAGTCTTGGCTTTTTGTAACGCGTTGCGAAATTCTTTCCAGGCACGAGTCGGCATGTCGATGCCCGCCTGAACTCGATACATTTTGTCAGGGCCATGCAGATCCGTGCCGCCGGAAGTCAGAAGCGACTCTTCGCGAGCCAGACTGAGTAGTTGTTCGCGCTGTTCGGATGAGTATTCAGGAAGGAACACTTCAATACCATCCAGGCCCATTTTCTTAAATTGCCGTACCGTTCGTGTAATCTCTTCCAAATCAGAGGAGTTGGAAAACGGGTGCGCAAGAAAAACCAAGCCGCCGGCCCGATGCACCAATTCGATAATCTCTTGACAATTATACGGAGGCAGGAGCCGTGGAGGTGGAGGAACTTCCTCCCCTTGCTCCGATTCCGGGCGGCCTTTGAGCGTTGATCGCAATGACGTGAGAACCGTTTGGATGCCGATCCGACGTTGCTTGCGAATGGTATGGAGCGCAAGACGCAGTTCCGGATCCGAGGAGTTGAAACCGTAGGCAAGTAGGTGGATTTCGTTGTCACCCCAACTTGCCGTGATTTCGACCCCCGTGATACTTCCGATTCCATGCTGATTCAACGCGTCGGAAAAGCGTTCTCCCCCATCCACCGAATCATGGTCGGTCAATGCCGCATATCGCACCCCATCGCGTGCGAGCATCGCGGCCAGCGTCTCGGGCGAATAAACCCCGTCACTACTCAAGTCGGAATGACAATGGAAATTGACACGTGTGCGATCTGGCATGGGCAATCCATTAAAAATAAACTGGTGGAAAGTTTACGGTACTGAATCCTTGTAATATGACTCAATTATAGCATAAAACCCCTGCTTCTCCTCCCAAGAGAGAGAAAGGCAGGGGTTTTGGTTTTAAAACAACTAACGTCTACGATTCTTGCTTGGTTGCTCCACCTTTTGGCTGGGTCAACAGCGAAACGATGACCAGCGTGATGAAACTGAGCGGAATCGCAACGATGCCCGGGTTGCTGAACGGGATCAACGCATCACCGCGCTCCAGGCCGTATCGTGCGTACATGTCTGGCGAGACAAGAATCAATCCTACCGCCGCGATCATACCAACAACAATCGAAACAGCGATCCCTTTCGCTGTCGTCTTCTTCCAGAAGAGCAACATGATAATCGCCGGCAAGTTGGCCGAAGCTGCCACGGCAAACGCCCAGCCGACCAGGAACGACACGTTCATGCCTCGGAACAAGATGCCGAGGATGATGGCCAAGATACCGACAGCAAACGCGGCAACCTTACCGGCATAAACCTTTTGCTTGTCTTCCATATTGATTTTCAAGAATCGGTCCATCAAGTCGTGGGCCACCGCGCCGGAAGCGGCGACGATCAAACCGCTGACCGTACCCAAAACCGTTGCAAAGGCGATCGCCGAAATAACGGCAAAGAGGATCGTACCAAACGATCGAGCCAGCAATGGAGCCGACATGTTGTTTGTTTCCGGGTTGACCACGGCGTTAACCATCGCCCCCAATCCCATGTACATCGTCAGGATGTAGAAGAAGCCAATCGCGGCGATGGCCACAATCGTCGATTTTCGAGCGGCCGCCGGGTTGGGCACCGTGTAGTAGCGAATCAAAATGTGGGGCAATGCGGCCGTACCGCAGAAGAGTGCCAACATCAACGAAATGAAGTCGAGATTCTGCATGAACGTGCCACCGACCTTGAACTTCAACCCGGGACGCATAATTTCATTACCAGGTGTCGTGATGGGATAATACGCCACAAGCTTGGCGTCCCCTTCTTCAAATTTGGCACTCTTCCAACGCTGAATTTTGGTATCCTTTTTGCCGAGAATCGAGAGAAACTTGAACGGTCCCACCGAGCCGGTCTTCGCCTCTTCCCCCGATTTTCCTTCAATCGATAGAAGTGATCCAACTTGACGCGGTTCTTCATTTCCGGGACCCTTGGGCTCACCATTGATGATGGTCTCGGTTTTTCCATCTTTTTCCGTGGTTGCTACCCACTGAATTTCTTGGAATTTTTCCGGGCCCTTTGCTTTGGACTCTTCGTTTTTATCCTTTTTGGGCTCAAGGAGCATCCACCAAGCAAGCTTGTCCCCCTCTTGGAATTTCACGAAAGTATGGTCGTCCTTAGTGACTCGGGCCACTTCCGTTGCATCCTCCATCTCCGCCTGAGTCTTGGTTACGTATTTTTTGAACGGAACCTGGCCATTCTGGTCGGGGTCCGTACTGAAACCACGGAAGAGCGTTGCGATGACGAGGATCGTAGAAAAAATGATCAGCAGGCCACCCTTAAGGAACTGGACGTAAGTCGTCGAGGTCATACCCGCGGTCGCCACGATTGTAATAACGATGGCACCGACCATGATGACGCCCCAATAGTGCGGTATACCAAGCAGCGGCTCGACGAGCACGCCTGCTCCAACCATCTGGGGAATGAGATAGAAGATCGATACGACCAAAGTACTGACTGCAGCGGCTAGCTTGATGCCGGGCGAGTTGAACTTCGAATCGAGCGCGTCAGTAAAGGTGTATTTTCCGAGTCGCTTCATCGGCTCCGCCACGACGAACAGGGCCACGATCCAACCGGCCAGATAACCGATCGAGTAGAGGAACCCGTCGTAACCGGCAGTCGCGATCATACCGCAGATACCGAGAAACGACGCAGCCGAAAGATAGTCGCCTGCAAAAGCGATACCATTAACGCCCCAGTGGATCTGACCGCCGGCTGCGAAATAGCCACTCGATGAGCGAGTCTTCTTGGCAAAGTAAAACGAAAGCCAAAGTACAAAAACAACAAATACAACAAAAATCCCGATAGCCATTTACTTGTCCTCCCCTTTGCTGTCTGTGCCAGTGGATTCAACCGCTCGCTCTTGGGCCTTGCATAGACAGTTGTAGATCAATGCCAAGATGAGGGCAAAGATGATCAGGCCAAACCCATAAACCACCGCCAAGTTCAGGCCGAGCATGATCTCTTTTTCCATGAGGACAGGTTTCACTGTGTTTATAACAACAAACCCTGCGTAAACGATGGCGTACAAAATAAACATGTATACACCAACTCGCATCTTATAGGGCGCGGCACGGTCTTCACCGTGGTCTTGTGCCGGTTCATGAAGCATCAGTTATTTCTCCTCGAGTAATAAAATTAGTCCAATTTTTGAATTTCGGTGCTTCTACACCATCGTGCCGGCAACGTTGCCAAAGCACACTTTATATAAAAATATTCTTATGCTCAAAAAGTTCCATTAAGACAGATACCGTGAAATATTTGGTGATAAGTGTTGTTTTTTTACACAGAAACGATAAGGTTCGAGTCGTG
>JASFHG010000053.1:0-11415 GCA_050123355.1 Planctomycetia bacterium | reverse complement strand
TTTCGAGATATCCACAGGCCGACACAGCAAGTCCGAGGACGAGTCGCAGACCAGCGGAGCGTTTCCAACTTCGGGCTCGGTTTTGTATTGGACCCCTTGGATTGTTTCGTTCGAGGTAATGTGAACGTAGGCGGCGTCGGAGTTCAGGTTGAGTTCATCGTTGGTAGGAGTTTTTGTGTAGTTGGTTTCGGCTCCGTCCCATATAACTTGGCATTCCCCTTGCGTGGAGGCTTCTTTGATCGCTTTTTTGCTCCAGGTTCCATGAACGATATAGTCGGCCTTCTTGCCCGTGTTGCGAAGGATGTTCATCGGGATCATAGCAAATTGGAGTTGGGCGCCCCCTTGCAGAAAAAGGACCTTGTAATTTTCGGGGATGCTCAGCAATTGACGCAGATTGGCTTCGGCTGCTTCAATGATTTCGGTAAAGGTGGACGACCGATGACTGATTTCCAGGATCGACATACCGACGCCAGGCAAGGCGGTCAGGTCGCGTTGTGCTTGTTCCAAAGCGGACAGAGGGAGGACGGCGGGACCGGCGGAAAAATTGTAAACTCGGTTTTCCATGATAGGGGGCTTTCTACTCAAAACAAGTCTGTTATTGCGGGACCTGCTACGGCAATCGTGATTATCTAGGGGACGAATCCGCAGCACCTAGGAACTATCGAGTCTAGAGTATTTTGGGAGGCGGTCCAAGGCCCCCATCGGCGAAAAAGGGTCTCTCAGGCTTGCGCCAATGGGATGTATGGTCATTATTTTGCGCAAGTGTTATGGTTGTTTCGCACAGGTGGTTCCGATGCTCTTCCGGCCTGATTCTGAATAGGAATTCGGTTACACATGAACGTAGGCCTTCACCCCACAAAAAACGCCCCTGCCGAGGTGTCTCGACAGGGGCATTTGTCATATCAAAGGGTGGGCCGAAAGCCCTTTCCCTGTTCTTATTCGGCCGGTTTCTCGGGCTCGGCTTCTTCGGTTGCTTCCGCTGCGGGAGCTTCTTCAGCTTCAGCCTTTGGCTCCTCGGCAGGGGTCTCTTCGACGATGATCGCTTCGACCGGAGCTTCGTCTTCCTGGCTGCCACCAACCATACCTGGCTGGATCAGCAGGCCACCGCCGCCGGTGCCGCCCTTGAGGTCGGCCGGGTTGATCGAAGGAGTGCCGGCCGCCGCTTGGGCTTCGGCTTCTTCCTTGGCCGCTTCGGCAGCTTCCTCTTCTTCGGCCCATTGAACTCGTTTGCGAGAGAGACCGATCTTCCGTTCGTCGGGATCGACGCGGAGGATTTTGACCTCGATCTCTTCGCCCACTTTGACAACCTCTTCCGGATTCTCGACCTTGTGGTCCGCCAGCTCGGAGATGTGGAGCAGGCCTTCCAGACCGTTTTCCAGACCGACGAAGACACCGAAGTTGGTGATCTTCGTGACCGTACCGGTGACCACTTGGCCCAACGCGTACTTTTCGGGGATGTCCTTTGCCCAGGGGTCCTCGTCAAGCTGCTTCAGCCCCAAGGCGATACGACGTCGCTCTTGATCGACCGACAGGACCTTACACTCGATCTCTTGTCCCTTTTCGATCATTTCGTTGGGATGGCTGATCTTGCGAGTCCAGGACATGTCGCTGACGTGCAACAGACCATCGATGCCCTCTTCGATTTCGATGAACGCACCATAGTTGGTCAGGTTGCGGACCGTGCCCTTGACGGTGCTGTCGACCGGGTATCGAGCGATTGCTTGGTCCCAAGGATTTTCTTGCGTCTGCTTGATACCGAGCGAGATCTCTTGTTTTTCCTTGTTGATACCAAGGACGACCACTTCGATCTCGTCGTCGATTTGGACGAGGTCGCTCGGGTGGTTGATCCGCTTGGTCCAGGACATCTCGCTGATGTGAACCAGACCTTCGATACCCTCTTCGAGTTTGACAAACGCGCCATAGCTCATGACGTTGACGACCGTACCCTTGACAAGGGCGTTGACCGGGTACTTGGCTTCGACCTCTTCCCACGGGCTGGAAGTCATCTGCTTCAGACCCAGGGCGATCTTTTCCTTTTCGCGGTCAATATGCAAAATCTGGACTTCGATCTCGTCGTCGATGTTGAGCATTTCGGACGGGTGCGAGATGCGGCCCCAGCTCATATCGGTGATGTGCAGCAGGCCGTCGATGCCACCGAGGTCGACAAACGCACCGAACTCGGCGATGTTCTTGACGGTACCCTTCTTGGACTGACCAATTTCGAGGTCGGCCAGGAGGTTGGCTTTCTTTTCGGCCCGTTCGGTCTCGATGAGAGAACGACGGCTGACAACGATATTGCGGCGAGCTTCGTCGATCTTCAAGACCATACACTTGATCTTCTGACCGATGAAATCGCCGATGTCGGCCGGACGACGGATGTCGACTTGGCTGGCCGGCAGGAAGACGTTCACGCCGATATCGACCAGCAGCCCGCCTTTGATTTTTCGAGTGACATCGCCCTCGACGACATCGCCTTCGTGGACGGTCTCCATGACCTTCAACCACGCTTCGATCTTTTCCGCTTTTCGCTTGCTGAGGCTGATCATGCTGCGGAGATCATTCGTCTGCGCGGTCATGTCCTCGACTTCCTCGACAAGGACTTTGATCGTCTGGCCGGCTTCGGGCAGAGTTTCGTCCTCTTCCCACTCGTCACGCGGGATAGCGCCTTCGCTCTTGTAGCCGACGTCGACGATGACGAATTCGTTATCGACGCGGACGATCTTCCCCTCGACGATTTCGTTGACTGCGACTTCCGCCCCGCCCCAATCGAGCTCTTCGGCGGACATGCCGGCCATCGCCTCGGCAAGTTCCTTTTCCCACTGTTCCTCGTTTACATCCAGACTTCGAATAAGGTTACGATTGACCATAAAAAATACGACCCTAAATTCACCGTAGACAGACCGACTATCTCAAAAATGATCGTCTTCCTGCTATTCTTGCTAGAACAACGCCTGGTAGGTTTGGCTGGTAGCGTTGCCGTGTGTTTAGCCGGACAGAACCGTCATCCCAGAGAGGAGCCGACTACAGTGAAACCAATAAAAAGTGATGCTTTTGTCCCGACCCCCCACCATGAGGGATTTCAGCGAGATTAAGCGAACCGTATAGTGTAACAATCCTTTCGACCCCTCGCAATTCGACCGGTACAGAATTTTGGAAAAAAGCGGGAAGTTTGTCCCCTTTTGATGAGTTTTTCCGACGCGAAACAGGGTGGCTTCCTATTTTGGCCTCCCCTCAATAAATCCAGTTTTCTTGGTCTTATTAGGGTGCCCACAATCTACCACCCCGAGTGGGGACGCGGTATAATCGAGATCGCCTCTTGTAAGCCCCACTAACTCCAATTTTTCAAGGAGCCATTCCATGAAGACCAGCCATAAACTTGTTGCCATTGTTTTGGGGATTGCCATTTTCTTTATCTTGTTTTCCGGCCCGATTCTCGCCGAGGAGTCGGCCAAGTCAGCCACCGAGAAATTGAAGGCACTGGTGGAAAAAGCAGAAAAGTTGGATCAGGCTGAGGTCGAGAAACTCCTCAGGGCCGGGGCGGATGTGAACGTAAAAGATGAGTATGAGGTGACGCCGTTATGGCTGGCGGCACAGCATGGGCAGACGAAGCTGGTCAAGTTGCTTTTGGATAAAGGTGCGGAGGTCAATGCCAAGAAAGGAACCAATGGTGCCACGCCGCTATGGGAGGCGGCCCAGGCAGGCCATACCGAGATGGTCAAGACGCTACTGGCGGCGAAAGCAGACCCCAATATGGCACTCGACAGCGGCTACACACCCTTGTTTATCGCGGCCCAGGAAGGACATCTCGATATTGCCAAGCAACTCCTCGCCAACAAGGCCAAGGTGAACATCGCTTTTGCCGAGGGTTATACCCCGCTGTTTATCGCGGCCCAGAACGGGCATACCGATATGGTGAAGTTGCTGCTGTCGAAGGGGGCAAAGATCGACGCGAGACTGATCAATGGTTACACGCCGCTGTTTGTGGCGGCCCAAAACGGACATGCCCAGGTAGCCAAGACACTTCTGGAAAACAAGGCCGATGTCAATGCGGCCGACCCGACCGAAGGGATCTCGCCGTTGTTCATGGCGGCCCAAAGTGGTCACTCCAAGGTGATCGAGCTGCTGCTGGAGCATAAGGCGGATGTCAATGCCTCGCTGAAATCGGATGGAACGACGCCCCTGATGGTGGCAGCCCAAAACGGACACACCAAGGCCGTGGAGCTGTTGTTAAAGAAAAAAGCCAAAGTCGACGCAACGTTGACCGACGGTCGCACGGCTTTGTGGACGGCGGCCCAAAACGGGCATGGTGCAGTTGTCAGGTTGCTCCTGATGCATAGGGCCAACGCTAACGCGGCCCGAAAGGAAGACAAGATCACGCCTCTGTTCATCGCCGCTTTCCAAGGCCACGAACTGGTGGTCAAATACCTCATCCAGGGCGGTGCCAACATCAATGCCGAAATCCGTTTCGGAAAAGAGCGACTCACCCCACTGGACGCTGCCGAATCCGAAGGCCACGCGAAGGTCGTCGAGCTACTCAAAAAACGCGGCGCGAAGTCGGCGAAGGAGTAGAAATATTTAGCCGCCGAGCTTGTTCGGCGTTTTTTAGTTGGTGCTGAACGCACCATTTGGAAACCCGCTTCCGTTGGTCGCTAGCGCAAACTGAGGAATTCCAATTGCCGAACAAGCTCGGCGGCTAATGTTGATGTGGCTACTCCTCCAACAACTTATCTCTCAAAATCTCTGCGATGCGGGGGTGGTACTCGCCGTTGATCATGCGAGGGGGGATCCAATTTTCGTAGTCGAAATGTGGGTCGCTGAGCGATTCTTCCATATTTTTGTGATAGATGAAGAAATCGCGTACCTTCGCGGCCGTCTCGGGGTCGGTGTAGCGGCCCAGGTCAATCGGCATCTTCAGATTGCGTGGGACAGGCCGCCCGACCGCGCAACCGACGAGGATCGAGCCGACCGCCATCCGACCCGGCAGCAGGAGCGGCCCCCCTTCATATTCCGCAACCATATCCTCGGTAAGCACTTGGGTCACGCCACTCATCGAACTGACAGCCGTATGGACGTCGGCCTCCGGATCGAAACGCTTCAGGGCCTCGATCAATTGCTGAACTTTCACGCGATTTCTCCTGTCTGGTCATCTGGATGTGAAGCTTAAGAAAGATATTCCAGATCACCGAGATCCTTGGTTCTGCCGGAAGCGAGTTTATTTTGTTTGAGTTTTTCCAGGCTGATCAAAGAGACTTCCATGCCGTCCAGAACGCCTTGCTCGCGGTCTGCGTAGCATTCGGAGAAAGTGACGCCCGAGATGCTGGTCAATAGGTCGATCCGTACCGGTGGAACGCCCATCCGAACGACGCTTTGCTCTTTGAGAAACAGTTCGACCGAGAGACTTTCTTGTTGGAAACCAAACTGATGAAGAACCTTGACAAGCCGTTCCGCATTGCTCGGCGTTGAGGAGACCCAGATATCGATATCTCCCGTCGCACGAGGGTAGCCGTAATAGCCAACGGCATAGCCACCAACCAGGAGATACTCAATCTTCGCCGAGTTGAGCAATTGTAAGAATTCTTTGAAGTCGGGTGGTAGACGGATCGTAGTCATAATTTATCATCCGTAGGTATTCCATGGCTTCCAGCCGTTCATCCACCGTAGTGGTATGCCAGTACTCGCGGTCGTCCGGCTCGCGGCGCAGAGTACCCATATTTAAAACGGTTTTATCCATTCTGGGAAGATTGGAGGGCAATGATTCTCGCATCGTCTTTTTTCATAAGGGTTTATGGCAATCCACCAATATTCTATACTAAAGTATGGGGCCTGCAAAGTCAATGCAAGAGTTTTGGTAAGTGCTACCGCACCAATAGGTGGGTGATTCTTGATTAATGGCACATCGTGCATGCAAAACCAAGAAAACGCCCCCATTTCCAAAAATGGCCTGTATGAGTATCATGGAAAGGTTTAGATAAATCAAGAGATAGACAGTCATCATGAGCGACGATTCCCACACGAGCGAACCGATCAATCGCGAAACCCCGTTCACGATCAACGTTTCCGAGCGTGTCCGGCGGCTGCCGCCGTATTTGTTTGCCCAGATCAACCGGCTGCTTTACGAGAAACGGAAGAGCGGGGCTGACGTGATCGATCTCGGGATGGGCAACCCGTCCGACCCGCCGGAGGATGTAGTTGTCGAGAAACTGGCCGAGGCGGCCCGGGATCCGAAGAATCATGGCTATGCCGATTCTCGCGGCCTGCTGAACCTGCGTCGCGAGGTGGCAGCCAAGTATCTCAAGAACTACGGTGTCCGGCTCGATCCGGAGAACGAGGTGATCGTTTGCCTCGGTTCGAAGGACGGTTTCAGCCACCTGTGCCTCGGCCTGCTCGGCCCGGGCGACACGGCGATCGTCCCCGCCCCGTCCTATCCGTCCCACAGCTACGCGGTCGCGCTCGCTTCGGCCGGCGAGATCCTGCTGGACGTGACCGATCCGGAGCGGCTGTTGGCGAATATCGACTATACATGCCGACATTTCTTCCCGACCCCCAAGGTCCTGATTCTCAACTATCCCCATAATCCGACCACGACGACCGTCGGACCGGAGTTTTATGTCGAGGCTCTCAAGCTGGCGAAGAAGTACGGCTTCATGATTATCAGCGACCTGGCCTATGCCGACGTGACGTTCGATGGCTACAAGACGCCCAGCTTCCTCGCCACGCCCGGGGCGATGGAGTATGGCATCGAGCTGACCACGATGAGCAAGGGCTACAATATGGCCGGCTGGCGGGTTGGGTTCTGTGTCGGAAACGCCGAGATAGTTCGGGCACTGGCCACGATCAAGACCTATTACGATTACGGGATGTTCCGCCCAATCCAGATCGCGGCGATCGTCGCCTTGCGTCACACGGACGCGGCGGTCGAGAAACAGGCACAGATTTACCAGCAGCGGCGTGACGTGCTTTGCGACGGTCTCGAGCGGCTCGGCTGGCCGATCGAGCGGCCGAAAGCGACCATGTTCGTTTGGGCCAAGTACCCAGAAAAGTGGCAAAAACAGATGGGTTCGTTCGATTTCGCGATGAAATTGCTCCGCGAGGCGGACGTCGCCGCCAGTCCGGGTGCCGCGTTCGGGGCCGCTGGAGAGGGGTATCTTCGCCTGGCACTGGTCGAGAACGAAAACCGACTCCGTCAAGCTGTCCGCCAGATCGGGCGGTGTTTAGAAGTGTGAAGTGTGAAGTGTGAAGTGAGAAGTTTGAAGTGTGAAAAATCGAGGAAAAACCTCCTTCAAACTTCATACTTCTAACTTCAAACTTTAAAAAATAAGGGCATCTACTTTGCCGAAAGCGATGCCCTTTTAAAAAATGGTACGCGGTTGCCGAACACGTGAGTGTCCGTAGACCCACAACCGTGGTGTACAAAAAACCCTATCGGGCCTTTAACACGCAATTCTTTAAGTGAGAGAAAAATAAATGACGGCGATTGCCAAGCTTGCCCTGGAAGATGGAACCGTGATGACTGGAACCGCATTCGGCGCCGAAGGCGAAGTCGAAGGGGAAGTCTGTTTCAACACGAGTATGACCGGCTATCAGGAAATTTTGACCGATCCAAGCTATCGTGGACAAATTGTCACGATGACCTATCCGGAAATCGGGAATTATGGCCTCAACAGCGAAGATATCGAGAGTCGCCGGCCGTTCCTTTCCGGCTTCATCGTTCGACAGCGGAGCCGAATCACGAGCAATTTCCGCTCGGAAGAGGACCTTGATACCTACTTCAAACGCTATAACCTGCTCGGGATCGAAGGGATCGACACGCGAGCGCTCGTACGACGGCTCCGAAACGAAGGCTCGATGCGGGGCGTTCTCTCGACGGTCGACCTGGACGATGCCAGCCTCGTTGCGAAAGCGAAGGCCTCGCCGGGCCTTGTTGGTCGCGATCTGGTCAAGGAAGTGATCCCCGACGCTCCATTCGAGTGGAACGAGCCGTTGAGCCCCTGGGCCAAGCTGGTCCGAGAAGACCGAAAGCCGGTCTCCGACACCGATCCGCATGTCGTGGCCCTCGATTTCGGCATGAAATACAACATCGCTCGTCACCTGTTCGATATGGGCTGCCGTGTGACGGTCCTGCCCGGCACGGCGACCGCCGAGGAAGTTTTGTCGCACAACCCCGACGGTGTGTTTCTCTCCAACGGTCCTGGCGACCCCGAACCGATCAAATATGCCCAAGAGACGATCCGCGGCCTGCTTGGGAAGAAGCCGATCTTCGGCATCTGCCTTGGCCACCAGCTCCTCTCGCTGGCCTGCGGTGCGAAAACGTTTAAGCTGAAGTTCGGTCACCGTGGTGCGAACCAGCCGGTCATGGACCACGAGACCGGCAAGGTCGAGATCTCGACTCAAAACCATGGCTTCGCGGTCGACGCCGCCTCGCTGCCGGAGGAGCTCGAAGTGACGCATACGAACCTCAACGATGACACGATCGAAGGGGTCCGGCACAAGAAGTACCCTGCTTTCAGTGTCCAGTATCACCCCGAAGCGTCCGCCGGTCCTCACGACAGCGCTTACCTGTTCGACCGCTTCAACGAGATGCTGCGTGGTTAACGCCACTTATAGAGTCTCAGGTTGATAAAGTTACCAACTTTTCTATCACAAGCCGAAATTGAGCCGCGAAGCGTGCTCTATTTCGGATCCGGAATAGGAACTGACGTTCCAATTCCGGCTTGACGATGTAATTTTGAATATCTGAGGCTCAATAGCCGTCGAGCTTGCTCGTCGTTTTGGAAAATTCATGAATACCTCCCCAAAAATCGACCGGCGATACCTGGCCTTGGCCCTTTTGGTAACGCTTGTTGTTCGTGTGGGGGTTCTGGTTACGATGGGGTCGTCGCTTGCGGAGGACCCCGACGCCTATCGTCAAATCGCGGTTGATTGGAGCGAGACCGGCACGTTCGGTCTCGATGGGGTCGCGAGTGCCTATCGTCCGCCGCTTTACCCGACCGTACTCCGTTTCCTCGGTAGCAGTCCCGTCGCGGTTGCGATTCTACACGTCCTTTTCGGATTGGCGACCGTTGCGCTGACGTTCGTGCTTTGTACCCGTATCGGCCTGGCTCGCTGGGCATTTTGGGCGTCGATGCTGGTCGCTTTCGATCCGATTTTGCTCAGCCAGTCGGCGCTGGTCATGACCGAGACGTTGGCGACGATGCTCATCACGCTGACCCTGTTCGGTTTTGCATGGCTCGTAGCACGTCCGACATTTCGCCGTGCACGACTGGCCGGATTTTTCGGCGGACTGGCCGCTTTGTGCCGACCCGAGTTCCTTGCCGGGGTCGGATGCTGTGTGTTGGTGTTGCCGTTGGTGCTGCGATCGCAAACGGAAAAACGACGTGCCATCCTCTTGCCTGTTTTCGTTCTGCTTTACGTGGTTCTGACTCTATTGCCCTGGACAATCCGCAATTGGGTTGTTTTGGGAAAACCGATCCCCGCGACAACGCATGGCGGCTACACGTTTTTGCTGGCGAACAACGGGCCATTTTACGAATATCTCCGTTCGGGCGAGCCGGGCACGACCTGGGACGCCGATGAGCTCGGGTCACGCTGGGCCGGCAAGGCCAAGTTTTCCAGCCCTGCCGAGGAATTACGGGCGAATCATGACGCTTATCGCGAGGCCTGTTCACACATCCGCCGCGAGCCGGGCATGTTTTTCTACTCGTGTCTCGTCCGAGCCGGCCGGCTCTGGGCACTCATGCCGCACCAAGGCGCGACGCCGGTCCGCTATGCGATCGGACTCTGGTACCTGATCGTTTACGTCCTGGCACTTGTCGGCCTGTGGACCCTCTGGCGACGCCGGGCCGAGTGGCGGGACGCCTGGCGGACGGTCTTCGTTTGGGGGGTGATGCTGATCGTCATGACGACCGCCATCCATACGTTTTTCTGGAGTAATATGCGGATGCGGGCCCCGCTGATTCCGGTCCTCGCAATCGTGGCAACGGTCGGTTTGGCCCGATTTGCCCCCCGACAGTGTTGTAATTCGGGTTCTAAGAGTGAGGTATAGTTGGTAGGATAAAGAAAACTTCAAACTTCCTAACAGGAGATCCTGTCGTGCATCCTACCATCCGACGTATTCCGATTCCGACTTTGGGCAAACCAACCATCCCGTCGCCGTTGAATCGTTCCAAGATTGTGGGTGACGGTCTGACGGATTTTGTACCTGACGACATGCTCGTGCAACATGAGGTCTGTTTTCGTGAAGGGCAACTGCCCAACGAGTTGGTTTTTTTTGAGAAGGCAGGTGCCCGGGAAAAGATCTTCTTTGATCCGGCCAAGACGAAAGTAGCGATCGTTACCTGTGGCGGACTTTGTCCCGGATTGAATAATGTGATCCACTCGATCTTTCTCGAGTTGCATTTTCTTTACGGTGTGCATGATATTGTCGGTATTCGCTACGGCTATGAAGGGCTCAATCCGGAAATCGGGCTTCCCCCGATTCAGCTCACTCTCGATATGGTCGACCGGATCCACGAAGATGGCGGCACGATGCTCGGTGCCTCACGTGGCCAACAAGATCCGAACAAGATGGCCGATTTTATGCTGGAGCAAGGGATCAATATCGTTTTTTGTATCGGTGGCGACGGGACCCAGCGGGGAGCGTACTCGCTGTTCGAAACGACCCGGCAGCGAAAGCTGGATATTGCCGTCGTCGGTGTCCCGAAAACGATCGACAACGATATCGGCTATTGTGAGCAGTCGTTCGGCTATATGACCGCGATCGACGAGGCAGAACGGGTTCTGCGAGGTGCCCACATGGAAGCTCGCGGAGCGAGAAACGGGATCGGGTTGGTCAAAGTAATGGGCCGCGACGCCGGTTTCATCGCGGCCGGAGCAGCCGTCGCCAGCCAAGAGGTCAATTTTGCACTCATTCCTGAAATTCCCTTTGCTTTGGAGGGAGAAAACGGTTTCTTGAACGTCCTTCGCCAACGAATCGAGCGGCGAGGGCACGCCCTGATCGTCGTCGCCGAAGGGGCCGGCCAGGAACTGTTCCAAGAACATCGAAACCAGCGGGACGCTTCGGGGAACCTTTTGTACAATGACATCGGCTTGCTGTTGAAGGACCGGATCAAGCAACATTTCGCCGAGGCCAAGGTTCCCATATCCCTGAAATATATCGATCCAAGCTATACCATCCGCAGCGCCCCGGCGAACTGTGAAGATCGAATCCTCTGCAACCAGTTTGCCCGTCGAGCCGTCCACGCGGCGATGGCCGGCAAGACCGGTATGGTCATCGGCTACTGGAACGACGAATTTATCAACGTTCCGATCGCGATGGTCACGTCGGTCCAGCGTCGGGTGGAGCCGGAGGGGGCACTTTGGACCCTGGTTCAGAGCTCAACCGGCCAACCGAACCGCTTCTTTTAGGTCGAAAAGAAG
>JASFHG010000052.1:0-11634 GCA_050123355.1 Planctomycetia bacterium | reverse complement strand
AGGGAAACATTTCCCCAAAAAACTTCCTAACCGATAAACGTCACCGGATAAATAATGGAACCGTTAAATCGCGGACATAAAGTCACGCGGCTAACGAGCGGGCACACGGTTGAAACACGATGGCTCATGCAGCGTTTTCGGGAAATCACACAAATCGCAGCACTGCGTACCGCTTCTTACCGCTACGGAGCACCATGACCGTTTCGCCGGCTAGGTCGTCGCGGGTCAATAGGGCGTCGATCGAGTCGACACGTCGGTTGTTGACGTAGCCGCCTCCCTGCGTGATCGTGCGTCGCGCTTCTCCCTTCGACTTTGCCAGGCCTGCCTCGCAGAAGGCGTCCATGACCGGCAGCCCTTCGCCGTCGAGGCGATCCATCGGGACCGAGCCGCTCGGGACGTCGGCGAAGATTTGGACCAGTTGGTTATCGGACAGCTCGCTGATCTCGGCCCCGAAAAAGATCTCGGTCGCCCGTTCGGCGGTCGTAAGCCCGTCGTCGCCATGGACCAGTCGGGTCAGCTCGGTGGCCAGACGTCGTTGTCCGGTCCGGCGGCCCGGGTCGGCCTCGTGTTCGGTGACGACCGTGCCGATCTCTTCTTCGTTCAGGTCGGTGAAGAAGCAGAGGCATTTCGTCAGGTCGGCATCTTCGAGGTTGATCCAGTATTGATAGAACTGGTACGGGCTGGTCTTTTCCGGATCGAGCCAGAGGGCCCCCGACTCGGTCTTGCCCATCTTCGTACCGTCGCTTTTCGTCAACAGCGGGCAGGTCATGCCGTAGAGCTGGACGGAGTGCATGCGTCGAGCCAGATCGATCCCGGCCGTGATGTTGCCCCACTGGTCACTGCCGCCGACCTGGACCTCGCAGCCGTGCTCTCGATTGAGATAGACGAAGTCATACGCCTGAACGAGCATGTAGCTGAACTCGGTATAGCTCAGGCCCGAGTCGGTCCGTTCGAGCCGGCTCTTGACCGAGTCCTTCGTCATCATGACGTTGACCGGGAAGTGCTTACCGATATCGCGGAGGAACTCGAGGTAGCCAAACTTGCCCATCCAATCGTAGTTGTTCAGCAGCAGAGCGCTTTGATTGCCACAATCAAAATCGAGGAACCGGCGGAGTTGACGCTCCATGCCGGCGATATTTGCTCGCAGAACTTCCTCGGAGAGCAGATTCCGCTCTTCACTTTTCCCGCTCGGGTCGCCGATCATGCCGGTCGCACCCCCGACGAGCGCGATCGGACGGTGGCCTGCCTTCTGAAACCGACGCAAGATCATCAAGGCCATCAGGTGCCCGACGTGGAGGCTGTCGGCCGTCGGGTCGAACCCGGCGTAGACGGTCCTCGGCTTCTCGGTCAGCAGTTTCGGCAGATTCTCTTCGTCAGTCGATTGGTGGATCACGTTCCGCCACGTCAGTTCGGCGATAATGTCTTTCATCGGTGTGTTCAGTTTTCGGTTTTCAGTTAGTGGGTTTTATCGTTAGCCCGGTTGCCTGCGACCGGAAATCAAAACCGGTCGCAGGCGGCCGGGCTAACGTGTGTATGTCCGAATCGACCCAGTATACCACATGCTGGGGGGCAAGATCAACGGGTTGTTTTGAGGTATATAAATGGTTAATTTCTCCATTTTTGTAGGTGCCATGCAAAACCGATCGGGTCATATTGTCCATGCTGGGCTAGTTGCCACAAAATGTCTTTGTCGGTTAAAATGCTGGCAGTTCCATTTGGAATTTCTTTGCCATTTTCAAAGGTTTACATATCATGTCGTCCCAATTCAGCATAAAATCATCCCGTTCAGATAAAGAGCTTGTTTTTACAAATCATGAAGATGATTATGTTACAGTGAACCTTCACGGATCGGAAATGTCAGCTACTCAGCGTGTTTGGTGTTATGCCGACTGGTGTTACCAAAATCTTGTGAACTTCTTAAGTCATCTATCAAAGCAGCATCATGGCTGGGATTCTACCCTTACATGGTCTTCGATAGAGTCGGACTTTGTCCTTGGTTTTCGATGTGATTCTTGCGGTCACGTTTTCGTGGAAATCGAAATGGAGCAGCGTTTCGGTGCGGAAGAATGGCAGTTCAAAGCAGAAATTCAAACGGAACTAGGTCAACTCCCGAGTATTGCAACCAATGCGGCTCGCTTTTTTCAGTGTGAACCAGGTGAATGGAATGCTCTATGATGTAGCATCTGCTTAGTATAACTACCAAAACCATTAAGGGGAGAAAAATGGCGGATCATAACTGCGACGACTGGTCAGAGGAAATGCCAGAGTGGATAAAGGATAAACCGGAAATCGAAGGCAATCTGGAAGTCTCCAAATCGGTGGATGGTATTTTTATCGGTGGTGATCCCGAAGGGCTTCGTTCCTTAGGTAACCTTCTTGTCTGGCTCGCGAATCTCGACCAAACGATAGTACCCGGGATGCCTGATGGCGAACGCTATCATGTGCATCTCCGTCCCTATTTTTCGGAAGAACTTCAGGGTCTCCTAACACCATTTTCCGATACCACGGAACTGTGTCGGCTTGACGCAAAAGGTGTTGGTGAATTTCCTAAGAAGTATAATAAAGCATGGAAGGATTGTGATTCGGAGAAACTCAAGCGTCTTCGTGAATTGGAACTGGAAGATATTGAGATGCCCGATTACGTCGAACTCGTTTACGCTGTTTGTGCAGGTCACAAAGAGGCTTGTGGCTGGGGTGGCTGGACCATAGACGCTGCCTTCAAAATAACGGGAAAACGACATCCAACAGGCACGGGTGACAAGGTTTTGCCAGCTAATATGCATCCGAAGTGCCCTGCCTGTGGTAAGCCGCTGTACGCCACCGCAGAATCCATCCGTTTCATAAAAGAGGTGACGGAAAGCTAAAAACGACGAGCAAGCTATTTTTGCACGGTCGGCTCTCGTGACGGTTTGGTCCAACCCACGGGGCTGGGGAGCGACTCGGAGTCGATGCGGCGGATGCGGTGGGGGGAGCTGGTGGAGACTTCGTCGAGCGTTTCTTCCTCTTCTTCGCTACGATGCCGGGTCATCCACGCGAGGATCGCCGGTAGCATGATCAGCGAGGTGAACAGGCAGCAGGTCACACCGATCGTCAGGACACGGCCCAAACTCTGTAGCCCACGGTGCGAGGCGATCATCATACTGCCGAAGCCGACCATGGTGGTGATCGAGGTGATCAAGACCGCGCTGGCGGTCGACGCGCTCATGCGGTATGGTCCACGCTGACGGCGGAAGTCGTGGACCACGTGGACGCCGTCGTCGATCCCGATCCCGAGGATCAGCGGTAGGACGATCATGTTCGCCGGGTTCAACGGGATACCAATCATGCCGAGGATACCGAACATCTGGAGCATGCCCAGCCCGAGCGGGATCATGGCCAAGAGCGCAAAACTCACACTCTCAAAATCGAGGATCAAGATAAACACGATCGCCACCAGTGCGAACCAAGCCGCCTTTTCGTAGCTGCTCTTCATCGCCAGCGACGCTTCGTAGGTTTGCAGAGGGTTGCCGGTCACTTTCGGGTCGACTTGGCGGACCTGGGTGACAAACTGGCGCATCGCCGCCATATCCCAGATATTTCCCTTCGCGTAGATCTTCATCAGGAACCGTTTAGGGTGCCCCGCTTTTTGTTTGCCGACGAATCGGGTGACAAGGCTTTCGGGCAGGTCTTCAAGTCGAGGCGGTTCGGGGTTGGCCATCTCGCGGAGGACGAACAGGCGGTTGAGCAGGTCGGCCGCGATCCGGTGCTGGCACTCACCCAGCCGGGTAACACATTCCCGATCGGTCAATCGTCGAAGCTGACCACGAATTTGGGTCAGTTTTCGGGAAACACCATCCGAGTTGGGGATCTTTTTCACGAGGAGTTGAGCTCGGGCAAGCGCTTGGCCCAGCTCGCCGGGCGGGTCGATCGGGATCGCCGGCGGCCGTTCCGGAAGCGGGGCAAGCCGATGGCTGATCTGTTGGATCAATGGTTGTTTTTTCTCTTGGTCTTTTGGCAGAAGAGACGCGATCTCGTCCACCCGTTCTACCGACGGCAGCGCGAGAAATTTTTGCTTCCTTGCCAACAGCTCTTCTCGGCTGTCGGTTAGCGAAAGGGCGAACCACACGCTCTGATCGCTTTCGGTGAGCAGTTTATGTTCGAGCTCGATGCTTTCGACCCCTTCGGCCTGAAGATTGAGGAGGTTGTGGTCATAGTAAAGTTGGCTGATCCCGATTCCCAGTACGATCGTAATGGCGAGGCTCATCCCGAAGAGCCAGCCGGGGCGTCGGAAAAGCCATGCCAGCCAGCGAGGAATATCCAACGGCGGTGGGAGCGGTTTCAGGGCTGCGGTCCGGCCGCCGTCACTGAGTCGGATCATGGCCGGTAAAACGACAATTGCCGCGATACAGCAGAGGACAATTCCGCCGCCGGCGATGACGCCCAGCTCGGCGACGCCGGTAAAGTCGGTGAACCCGGCCATGAAGAAAGCGATCGCCGTCGTCACTGCTCCGGTGATGATCCCCGGCCCTACGCTTCGCGCGGTATGGACCAGTGCCGTTTCGCACAATTCATGCTCGTGACGCAGTTGGACATAGCGAGCGACGTAGTGGATGCCGAAGTCGATTCCCAGCCCGATGAGAATAACGCCGAAAGCAATGCTCAGGATGTTCAAGTGTCCGATCGCGACCGTGATGTATCCAAACGACCAAGTCATCGCCAGGAGCAAGGCTCCGACAGTCATCAGCGGATGGCGTACCCCGCCGAACCCGGCGATAAACAGGCATGCCACGCCCGCCAACGAGAGGAGGCTTGCACGGAGCATGGCCGATTGGCTGGACCGCATCTCGTCATTTTCCATAATCGGCAGCCCGGTCAGACCGACCGAGACGTCCGGATGGGCTGCCTTCACTTGGGCGACGACATTTCGCAGCTCGTCGATCGCTCGACTCTCTGGTGCAAAACTGGCCTCGTCCGTTTCGTCTTTTGCCAAACGGAGCAAGATGAGTCCCCATCGACCTTCGTTGGCCAGCAGGTAAGGACCAAGATCGTTGAGCATCGAGACCGAGTCGGGCATCATCGGCCAAGGCGAGCTATAGCCCGGCGTGCTGCCGAGTCCCGCGATGAGACAGTTGCACAGTTGATCCAATTGGGCCAACACGACCGTCGACGAAACGGTATCGACCGAGGCCGCGTTTTGTGTTTGTGAGGCATACAAACGAAGGCACAGCCCGTCGATCATATGGCTCATCTGCAGTTGTTGCCAATCGCCGTCGATAATCGGACCATACTCGCAAAGGAACGGATCGATTGCCTTGAGCTCTTTTTCGGGCAAGTAGTAAAGCCCCTTGCTGCGGACGGTCGAGAGGTCGACCTCGTGGAGCACCGCCTTGAAGTATCGATCGTTTTCCAACAGCCGGGCCGAGATGTCTTCCAGCACCGGGATGACTTGCTCGCGGTCGTCTCCTTCCACCAGCACGACAACGTCGTCTTGATCGCCGAACTCATTGATGTAGTCGACCCAGAGTTGATTATGGGCACACTGTGGATTGATCAGATCGAGCCGGCTGGTATGGAAACCGAGTCCGCCGATGGTGATGACCACCGCGACGACGGCCAGCAAGAATGCCACTGCAAGAACGGGAGCCGGACGGCGCACGATCCAGGATGTGACACGGCCCAGTGGGACGGCCAAGAGAGACGGTTCTTCGAGCGGCTTCCTTTCCGCAGTCATCTATTCTTATTTCACTAAATAGAGTGTGATTTTATTGCAGATTCAATCTGGTATTCTACCGGTTGGGGGGATTGGTAACAAGACGAATTGATAGCAGGGTATCTTGCCCGGTTTGCCAAGACGCCCCAGTCTATCCATGGCTTATTCCACGATAAACTTGGTAGTCGTGCTCTCTTTTTGATAGAGCGGTAGATAGCGGTAGTAGATCTCGAGGATCATCGTATTCAGGCAAGTACAGTAAAGACGGCCGGCCGCTTTTTGACCGTGTGAGTTGTTTTCGGAATACCAGCTTCCTCGTTCATGTCCTTCTTTGGCTTGGGTCTCGATCAAGTGGTCCCGCATTACACGATTCCATTTATCCCACATTTCACCGCCCCAGTGGTGCATCACCTGGGTGGCGTAGTAGTTGTAATAAACGCCTTGATGATCATTTTTCTTGAGACTTGGTCCCAGTTGTGAAACCCATTTCACCCCTTTTTTCAGATTGGGATTGTCTTTTTGCCACCCAAGATACATACGGCATAACAGACCGACCGGGGTCATACTGGCATTTCTTCCTCTTGGCGATGTATACCCGTAATTGGCGCCACCATTCGCTTGGACAGAATCGAGGAACTTGGTCGCTTTCTTAATGGTGGTGCCCGGCACTTTCAGATAGGCAAGGTGAGCACTTTTCAGGGCCATGAGCTGCCAACCGACGACCGAGGTGTCGCCGGGCGTTTGAAAGCGATATCGCCATCCACCCCCGACGGGATCCTGTGCTTGGCAGATGTAGTTGATTGACTGTTGTGCCGGAGCCATCAGTGCGGGGTCTTTCGTCATGGCATACGCTTCGCAAAGCGTGATCGAGGCGATACCATGCGAGTACATGTTGCCCGAGTTGTCGGCAAAGCTTCCCTTGGAGTCCATTTGTGTAAGGAGGAACATCAAGCCGGCCTTGACGACTTTTTTGTATTTCCCTTTTTTGTGCGTCTCTCCCGCACTCAAGAATGGCATCAAGGCCAGCCCGGTAGCGGCTGCTCGTGCGTTGCCATAGCTGGTGCCCGAATTTCGACATTGACCGGCACACCGGGGATGGAGATGGATCTGAAACGTCCAACCACCGTCCGGCATTTGATGTTCGGCCAACCATAGTAAGGCGAGCCCGACCGCTTCTTCGGACGCCTTGTTCCCACCACCGCGAGCAACGAGTGCACCTCGAGCCTGTTGACCACGTCCACCGAGCTCTTTCCCGCTGAACGCACCGACGGTCGCCATCAATTCGCTTTGAGGCGCTTTTTCAAAACCCAGTTCACTCAGGTCGACTGCGACAGCCGCTCCGGCGACGTCGTCAACGTTGGAGATGGACTCGGGCTGAGTGGGAACCGGGTCTTCGACCATGACTACCTCATCCGTCAGAGGTGTGTCCGTATCGAGTTCGACTTCGTCGTCTTCCATCTCTTCCAGTTCTTCAGACTGTTCGTCGGCACTGGAAAAGAGTTCGCGAATTTGTTCCGACGCCGCGTTGGGAAGTGCGATCGCGGCAAGGATCAGGATGATGGCCAAATGGACCAAGGCACTGGAAAGCCAGCCAGACGTGTAGCGGGCCCACAGCGTTCTTGCAAAGACAAACGAAGAAGTAGTGGTTTCGTTTTCTTTCGGCTCTTGTTTTTTCTCTTTTGCCGATTTCTTTTTCTCGGCCTTTTTTTCAGCCTTGGGCGAGATCGGGGAAGAGCGTCGTCTGGCCATTACGTTTAGTTCCTGTTCCTTTTTTCCGAGAAAGATACCAGCCCAATATCACATCTGTAGTATAGTCGGAATCAGGACATTTCTCAAGCGGTCGTCACCACCGTTCGGGAAAAGGAAAGCGAGATTTTTGTCGCTAAACCACTGAAAAACCGGTATTTTACGCGCCTTTACCGTATTCCCACCGGGCAATACCGGCGGCCCCGATAAAACCTGCATCGCTGCCGAGGGAGGCAAAATCGATCACAACCCGATCCGGCAACGGTGCCAGGGCCCGATTGCGTACCTCTCGTCGGATCAGTGTCAAGAAACGACGACCCAATGGCGATTGGTTCCCGCCGAATGTCATGGCACCCCCTAGAAGAACACCGTTCGGGTCCACCGTGTGCAAGAGACTCGTGATTCCGATCCCCAGATACCGCGCAGTTTCATCGATAATGTGTATGCACAGTTCGTCTCCCTCGTCAGCCGTTTCGGCAACCAGCTTGGGGGTCAATTCTTCGCCGGCATCCAGCTTGGCGTGGAGCATGGTGTCGGTTCCCACTTCGATCGCCTCGTGGGTTCGCCGGATGACAGCCGTCGCGCTGGCGTACGCTTCGAGGTGGCCAGGCTGACCGCATCCACACATCCGAGCCCCTTCCGAGGCGTCGATTGTGATATGTCCACACTCGGCCCCGCTGCCGTTTTCACCGTTGACGGCCAAGCCACCAATGATGATGCCTCCGCCGATACCGGTTCCGAGCGTGAGCAGGATCAGGCTGTTGAAAGAGCGGCCCGACCCGACCCAGTACTCTCCATACGTAGCGGCCGAGGCGTCGTTGGCCAACGTGACCGGCAACTCGATCAGCTCCGACAGATGTTCGCAGATGGGAAATTTCTCCCAGCCGACAAGGTTGGTAGGGGTGATGATGATGCCGGCTCGAACGTCCATCGTCCCGGGCGTGCCGATCCCTACCCAGGCAATGTGATCCTTGTCGAGACCGGCCTCCGCAATGACCTGGTCGATCGCCTTGGCGGTTCGTTCCATGGCATCTTGTGGTCCCCGTTCTCGCTCGGTTGGGATGTTCAGACAAGAAAGTGGCTGACCTCGGTCGTCGACGACTCCGAGTTTGATATTGGTGCCTCCCAGATCGACCCCGACAAAATAAGGGGGATGAGAATCATTTCGATCGATAATACGTTCCGCTTTGAGTCTACTCATTGGCACGAGGCCCTCAAATTAAAGAAGATAGATAAGTTTGGGTAAATGAGCTAAACAGCAAAGCTTTAGTATAACAGATTCCCTATTCCCTCGACAACACCCAAACGGCGGCAAAAAATAAGCCAACCCGCCATTTATGACAGCTATAGTTGACAATGGAAATCGCCGATTAAAGCGAAACCGAACTTGGTTATATGCCGATGTGTGTATAAAATCAGGAGTCTTAGGGCCTATCCGAAAACCTATTTTCGTTTAATGTTAGCCCCGTCGCCTGCGACGGGATTTTCGAAGCATTTCCGGCCGCAGGCGGCCGGGCTAACAGTGGTTTTGGGATAGGCACTTAGCAATAACGGTATAAAACGGACACCAGGAAGGATCCGCCGTGTCGCAGAAAAAATCGAAATTCATTTGGTTGCAACCGATCGTCAACTATCTAGTTTATATCGTCGTTCGACTTTTTGTTTGTGCGATTCAAGCTACCCGTGTCGAGACCGGGCAACGAGTTGCCAACCAGCTGGCATGGTTCTTTGGCGAGGTGCTCAAGGTACGGCACAAGGTCGTGATAGATAACCTGCGTCATGCTTTTCCCGAGCTTCCCGAGCGTGAGCATCGCCGGATCATGAAACAGATGTGGCAACATCTCTTTCTTTTAATTTTAGAAGTGGCCCATGCGCCGCGGAAGATTCATGAGACAAACTGGCGGCGGTATGTCTCGTTAAAGAACGACGACATGTTGGTTCAGCAGCTCTTGGAAGATCGGCCGGTGATGATCGTGACGGCTCATTTCGGAAATTTCGAGGTCTCCGGCTACTTACTCGGCCTGCTCGGGTTTCCGACCTACACGATTGCGCGAACGCTCGACAATCCGCACATCGATCGATTCCTCGGTTCCTTCCGCGGCAAGACAGGCCAGTATATCATTTCGAAAAACGGCGGCTACGACGAGATTCTTCAGGTGCTTGCGAGTGGCGGGACCATGACCCTGCTGGCCGATCAGTACGCCGGGACGAAAGGTTGCTGGGTCGAGTTTTTCGGCCGCCCGGCCTCGGCCCATAAGGCGATCGCCCTGCTCTCGCTCGATAACGATGCAACGATTGTCACCGCTGCGGGGACTCGCCGCGACAAACCTTTGCATTTCGAGTTGAACGTGACTGCCACGGCCGACCCTCGCGACACCTCGGGCGATCTGGGGACGATCAAGACGCTCACCCAGTGGTACACCACGCGGTTGGAAGAAATGATCCGAGACAAGCCGGGCCAATACTGGTGGCTCCACCGCCGCTGGAAGGATCGCCGCAAAAAGCGCAAAGCCAAACGTAAAGAGGCAGCGTAAATCGTACCAAGCCGAAATTGGGCCGCGAAGCGTGCCCTATTTCGGGTTCATAAAAAAATGGTGACATCAAGACCCTGATTCGCTATCGCCATTTTTCTTCTTTCGCCTACGATTCTTGCTCCCGATCAGGAGCACCCCGGCCATCGCGGTCAACAACCCGGCAATGAGCCAGACACTTACTTTCTCTTGAAAGAGGAAGATCCCCAGCAGCGCTCCCATCGCGACTTGGGTAGTGTTGGCAATGTTGACCAGCACGACGGGGACCATCTTCAAGCCTTGGGAGAGCAAGGCAAACGCGGCGAAGTTGGCCAGCCCGGCGAGGAGCATTTTTCCGAAAGAAGCAAGCGGGACGGCGACCAGTACTTCCATGCCGGACTGTGCGAAGAAGAGCGGGCCGAGGATATACGTGCCGGCGGCCGGGATCATGAACACGACCGTCCAAAAACTGGCTGCCTGCGGTACCTTGCTGGTCAAAAGGGCGTAGCGGATCGAGACGGCCAGGATCGCAAAACAAAAGCCGCCCAACACGGCCGCACCGGTGCCGAGGATCTGTTGCTTCAGGCTGAGGGCTTTCAGGTCGGGCGCATCGATCCCTCCCAAGTTGAGTAGGATGACCGACAGCACGAGCAATCCGATCGCACAGATCGTCCGCAGACAGACTGGTTCCTTGAGGATAATCCGCCCGAGGATTGCCGACCCGACCAGATTCATGCCCAGATAAATCGGTGCCGCGACCGACATCCCGATTACCGAAAAACTCCAGAGGACCGGAATATTTCCGCCGACTTGAGTGACGATGCCGGCAAAAATGAGGATTTTGATACAACGACGCTCCGGCCAGGAAAATCGTTTCAGCAGAGTCAGCACCAAAATCGCCGACCCGACAAGAACGGTCGTCACCGATTCCTTGACAAAGAGCGTCAGGACATGCGGGACATCGACCGCCGTCGAGAGCGAGCGGAGCATCGTGTTCGCCAGCGCATAGCCGATCGCCGAGGCGATACAGCAACCGAGTCCGATATGGATAGAGGTGAGTCGATTCAAAGTGAGGGGTCCCAAGCTACGATAGGGCTTACCCTCGCCGTGAGGAGGGTTTTGTTCAAATAATATAGGTTAGCGGTAACTTTCCGATACCAACTGGATCATGTCGCTTACCTGTTCTACGTCGGCGACGCGATCTTCGTTCAGTTCCACGCCCAATTCCCCTTCCAGCGTGGTCATCAGCTCCACTTTTTGGATACTTTCCGCGCCGAGGTCCATGGTAAGATGGTGGGACGGTTTGACCTCTTTGCTGTCAACCCGCAGTAGTCGTGCGGTGATCTCGATGACCTGTTTTTCTAAATCTTTTTTGGCGTCCGTGTTCATGGTGCTTTCGTTTCTGGATAAAGGCTTTCTTATGTTGTTTTCATTCCCCGGCGGCCCCGTTCGAGGAACGGTTGGCGTTTGGCCTCGGTCAATCGGTATATTTCATCCCACATCTGCTGATCCGCCTCGGTCCACTTGCATCCGCGACGCGGCATCGCCTTTTGGGCCGTATCGTACATCCGATTTTTGCCGAAGCCTTTCGAGATGATACCGCCGATCAACCAGATGAAGCTCGGGATATAGCGAGGCAGCAGTTTGCCTTCCAGCGTGATCAGCGACATGGCTCCGACGTAGGCGCCC
>JASFHG010000051.1:0-11763 GCA_050123355.1 Planctomycetia bacterium | reverse complement strand
TAGGGGGGTGCTCTGTTCCATAAAAAGGCTCGACAAGGGAGCTCTGCGCCCAAATTATACCATTTTTGAAATCGCTTTGGGAGTATCCCTGGTTCCTGCCGAAAAGGACTGTACTGGCAAGATAAAAGCCAGTGTATATAATATGGGATTCATTGATACCTTATAAGTTTGCCTAAAACACGCTTATTCCAGAGAAAAGACACAAAATCGTGACAAGAGAAACCCCGTTTTTTGATTGGACCCCCCTGGCGGAAATTATCAAACAACACGAGCGGTTTATGCTGACCACGCACATCCGGCCGGACTGCGACGCGCTGGGGAGCACGCTGGCGATGGCCGAGGTGCTTCGTCGACTGGGGAAAACGGTCGAAATCGTCGTGGGTTACGAGACGCCTCCGAATCTTGCGTGGATCGATCCCGATCGGCAGATCAAACAGCTCGACAAAGACATTTCGCGAGAGGCCCTCGCCGAGATCGAAGTGATCGTCGTACTCGATACGTCCGCCTGGGCTCAGATGTCGCATCTCGAAACGTTCTTGCGAGAGTCGCCAGCGATGAAAATTGTGATCGACCACCATGTCAGTGGCGATGATTTGGGCGCGGCCATGATGAAAAACGATTCGGCCGCGGCGACCGGTGAATTGGTCGCGGAGATCGTCGACTTTTTCGATATCGAGTGGACGCCCGATTTGGCCGTCCCGCTTTATGCGGCCGTCGCGACCGACACCGGTTGGTATCGCTTCCCATCGGTGACGAGTCATACGTATCGGATTGCCGCCGAGTTTATCGAAGGTGGTGCCGTGCCATCGGAGATTTATGCACAGCTTTACGAAAGTGAAACGCTTGCTCGTTTGAAACTGGTTGGACGAGTTCTTTCGCGAGCGGTGACGGAGCTTGACGGTCGACTGATTTACACGTGGGTGGAAAAGGCCGATTTCGAGCAGACCGGCGCGCTGCCGACCGACACGGAAGATGTAATAAATATGACGCTTTCGGTTGCCGGGACCAAAGGAGCGGTCATCCTGGTCGAGCAGCCGGAAGGCCAGTTTAAAGTGAGTTTACGCAGCCGAGGTAAAATGCACTCGGCCGAGGTAGCCGAAACATTTGGAGGTGGGGGGCATAAAGCGGCCGCCGGAGCGATGGTCGATGGTCCGCTCGAGGTTGCCCGCGAGAAAGTGCTTGACGCCGTTCGAGTAGCTATGGCATAATGAGTGGTAGTTTAGCCGCCGGACATCGTCCGGCGCTTTTTGAAGTTTCGAACGCGACGAACGATGTTCGTCGGCTAAACATCAAGCCCACCGTATTATCCTCCCATTACTTCTGTTAACCAATGGTTCGCTCTTTTGCGGCCTTACATTTACATTCTTTCATCTAAATACGGATGCATTATGAGTGAAGATAACAAATCGAACGATTGTTGTAGCTGTTCTGTTTCCAAGCCGAAGTCGCAAGAACCGGCTGCCGAAGGAAAACCGCGACGTGGTTTTTTAGGCATGCTGATCGCGGCCGGGTTCGGCACCGTGGCTCTGGCCGCTCCGATCGGTGCAGGCATCGCGTCGCTCCTCAGTCCGCTACGCTGGAAGAGTCAGGCGGGTCAGCTCTGTCGTATCACGCTGCTGACGGATGTGCCGGAAGATGGAACGCCGCAGAAGTTCCCTGTCGTCATGCCGATACGGAAAGATGCGTGGAATATTTTTCACTCCAAAATTGCCGGCAAGATTTTCTTGCGTCGCGTAGGAAAAGATAAGGTAGAAGCTTTTTCGGATATCTGTCCTCATGCCGGATGTGCTATCAACTTTGATACAGATCACGAGCGATTTGAGTGTCCATGTCACGAGGCTTATTTTTCGTTGGATGGGAAACGAACCCAAAAGGACTCCCAGAGCCCTCGTGATATGGATCGACTCGACACGGTCGAAATCCGCGGTGGAGAGGTTTGGGTGAAATTCGAAAAGTTCAAAGGTGGCATATCCAAGAAAGTCGCCGAGTCGTAAAAGTAGCTCCCTTCGTCAGGATAAGCCCTGACCTACGACAAAATCTACCTCCAACAAACAAACTTATACGTACCGTCCTAAAGGATCTAAATCGTGAACACCATACTCAAATGGCTTGATAGTCGAACCGGGATTGGCAACTTTTGGCAGCGATGTGCTTCGGCAACCGTACCGGGGCGGCCGTGTCCGTGCCGTTCACTCGTCGCAGTGATCGGTTTGCTGGTCCTTGTGCAACTAATCACCGGCGCGATCCTGTTTATGTACTACAGTCCCAGCACGCAGACCGCTTGGGAAAGTGTTTATTTCTTACAGTATGAAATCTGTGCAGGCTGGCTCCTTCGTGCGGTTCACCATTATACAGCACAGGTCTTGCTCGTAGTGGTCGGGTTGTATTTGCTCATGCTGATCCTTCGCGGAGCGGTGCGGGCGCCGCGAGAGTTTCTCTTCTGGACCGTCCTGACGATGGGCCTCCTGTTGTTAGGGTTGCTTTTGACGGGTGATCTGCTCGAGTGGGACCAAAATAGCCAGTCCGCTACGAAAGTTCGGACCGGTTTCCTGCCGCTTTTACCTCTGGTTGGTGAGTCGCTGCAAAAACTGGCCGTTGGTGGGCCTGATTTTGGGCACTTGTCCCTGACTCGGTTCCTTGCCTACCACATCGTTATGGCCGATATCTTCGTTGTCCTGACCGCCGCGCTTTTTTGGTTCCGGCATCGGACCGTTCGAGCCGAAGGGGAGCTGCTTCCCGCTTCGAGTCAGTCCGCCTATTGGCCCAACCAAGCGATCGTTAACATGATTGCTTGCTGTGTCGCAATGGGTGTCGTTCTTGCACTGGCCCTCTCGCATGGCGTCTCGGGGGATCATCGCGGGCTCGCGCTCGGTGTTCCGGCTAATCCGATTGAATCTTACGACGCCGCGCGACCTGAGTGGGCATTCATGGGCCTGTATGGTTTTTCCAATCTCTTTCCGGGCGAACTAAAGATCCTGCCTATCTTTGTTATCCCGACCGTGATCATCATCCTGTTATACCTGATGCCGTTTTTTGGTCGATTTACTGCCGGCCGGATCTTCAGTGTCCTGTTTGTCCTTTTCCTCTTGGCCGGAAATTTCTACCTGACCTACGCCGTGTATGATCATGATGCAGAAAACGAAAAACATCAAGCCGCGATTGCCGAATCACGCAAGACGGCGGATCGGGTAATCGAACTGATCCAAAAAAATGGCGGCATCCCGGCCGGTGGAGCACTAGAGTTGGTCGCTATTGCCAAAGAACCCGATACGGCGATGCGGGTTGTCGAGATACTTCAGGAAAATGACGAGTTACCTCCCGAGAAAATGATCTCTGTCGAGAAGGCGATGGAAACGATCAACAACGATCCGGTGCGTCTTTTCAAGCAACACTGTGCGACCTGCCATGCGTATGTAGGCGGTACGGACCAGGATATTCCGGCTGAGGAGGTATCGGCCCCGAATCTGTTCGGCTATGGGACCAAAGCGTGGATCGCCGGTTGGTTTGATCCCAAGAAGATCAGTGGACCGGACTATTTCGGCAAGACCGCTTTCCGGCGGGGCGATATGGTCACTTTCGTCAGGGAGTTTTACGAAGAGCCCGAGGAGGAAGATCTGGAAGAACGCCAAGCAATGATATTGGCTATGTACTACAAGTCCGGCATGTCGCCCGAGCTGAACTATAAAGATGAAGAGGTTATCAAACAGATCGAGATGGGTCACGGTTATCTTGTAGATTACTGTACGGAATGCCACAAGATCGGTTATAAAGGGAGCCTCGGCACTTCTACCGAGTTGACCGATTATGCTTCGCGAGAATGGACGAAGGGAATCATTGCCAATCCGGCCGGCAGACGGTTCTATGGTGACAAAAATGATGGGATGCCCGCGTATGCCGAATCGAACGACGAGTCGAAAAACCTCTTGACCAACCGCCAGATCGAGGCACTTGTCGATTGGCTTCGCACTACTCCTCCGAGTTCGGAGAAGAAAGCGGAAACGGCGAAAGAAAAGCCTGAACCGGAAAAAGCTGAGGATAAAGAGATAAATTAAGTCGACGGTCTCAAACTGAAGGAACCCACGATGGAACGACTTTTTCTCGACTGGCAACGGCCTGGGCTGGAAATGACAGTCGATTATCTCGTCGGTCGGTTCCGAGACGGCAAGCGGCTCGCACTCAACGACGCGATTGTCGCCGTGCCGGGCGGGCGTGTGGGGCGGCGGCTTTTGGAGTTGCTCCTCGAACGGGCCGAGTCGGAAGGGCTCGACATGGATCCGCCGCAGATCGTGACGGTCGGCCGCTTGCCCGAGTTGCTCTACACGGCAAAACGTCCCTTCGCCGACAGCTTCATTCAGCGGCTCGCATGGATCGATGCGATCCGAAGCCTCTCGGAAGAATCGTTGGCGCATGTCTTGCCGAACGTCCCGGACGAAGAGGATCTTGGTGCGTGGCTTGCGCTCGGCGAACTGCTCGGGCGGTTGCATCGCGAGCTGGCGTCCGACTCGCTCGACTTCCAAGCGGTCGTCGACTGTGGTTCGCGGCTCGACGGTTTTTATGAAGCGCCACGCTGGCGATCGCTTTTGGCGATCCAGCAAGCCTATCTCGAAAAACTCGACTCGCTCGGTCTGTGGGATCTTCAGACGGCCCGCATTTTCGCAATACGCCATGGCGAGTGCCTCACTGACCGGCACGTAGTCCTCGTCGGCACGGTCGACCTCAACGGCGCACAGCGTAAGATTCTCGACCAGATTGCCGATCGTGTAACCGCTCTGGTCTTTGCTCCTGAATCGTTGGCCGATTGGTTCGACGAACATGGCTGTCTGATCAGTAGCAACTGGATCAAGGCGACGATCCCGCTCGACGACGAGCAGATCGAGGTGGTCGACAGCCCGACCGATCAAGCGGCGGCGGCCGTGCAGGCGATCCAGGCTCTCGACGGTCGTTATGCGGCCGAGGAAATCACGATCGGTGTTCCCGACACGCGGCTGGTTCCCTATTTGAAGCAGCAACTAGAGCAGGCAGGCGTGGCGGCCCGCTACGGTGTCGGCCGAACGATCTCGCAGAGTGAGCCCTATCGAGTTCTGCTCGCGGTGGCCGACTATCTGGAAGGGCGTCGCTTCTCGGCCTTTGCCTCCTTGGTCCGCCGTCCGTCGATTGACCGGATGCTTTTGGAAGAAGAGTTGACGATAGGGGATGATCCAACCCGAGAAGTAAAAAGTCTGGACTGGCTCAGCGAGATCGACCACTATCAGAACGAGCACCTTCTGTTTTCACTTCGGGAGGGATTGCCTGGCGACGCGGAGACGTATCCTGCGTTCCGTGCGGTGTTGGCGGCGGTCGAGCGGCGGCTTGCTCGGTTTGCCGACGGCGATCCGACACGTCCGATCGCAGAATGGGGGAATGAGTTTGTTCGTTTTCTGGCAGAGCTTTTTGGAGCAAAAGTGCTGGACATTTCGGTGCCGGAGGAGCAGGTGATCGTCACCGCTTCGGAGCAGATCGCACGAGCGATCGCCGATTTCGAGGCCGTGCCCGAACAGCTCATGCCGTCGGTCCAGGCGAGCGAAGCGATCCGGCTGATTTTGGCACAAGTGGCGACCGATCCACTCATCGCGACGCCCGAGGCGGATGTGGTTGAAATGCTCGGCTGGTTGGAACTTCCGCTCGACGATGCACCGGCATTGATTGTAACCGGGATGAACGAAGGGCTGGTCCCCGGTTCGCTGACCGCCGACCTGTTCTTGCCGAATCGGCTGCGTCAGGCACTCGGTATCGAGGATAATGACCGCCGCTATGCCCGCGACCTGTACGCCCTTTCCGTACTGGCCGGATCACGAGCCGATTTGAAGCTGATCGCAGGCCGGCGCTCGCCCGAAGGGGGTCCGTTGATCCCGAGCCGCCTGCTCATGGCACTTGAAGGGCCCGGTTTGGCGGAGCGGGTGATCCGATTTTTTGGCGATGAACCGCGATCGGCTGTCGATGCGACGTCACCGCTACCTGGCCAGCTACAGCCGGGTCGCGAGGTCTCCGACTTTTCGGTTCCACCACCCAAATCGCTTATCGAGCCGGTCCGTTCGATGCGAGTGACCGAGTTTCGTGACTACTTGGCGTGCCCTTACCGATACTATCTCCGCCATCGGCTCAATTTGGAACCGTTGCGGGACGACCGGGTTGAACTCGATGGAGCAGCGTTCGGCTCGCTTGCCCACGAGATTTTGGACCATTTCGGCAAAAGTGAAACAGCCCACACCAACGATGCGGAGGCGATTCAAAAATTTCTCGACAACCAACTAGATCAATTGGTCCGCGAGATGGCCGGAAATAATCCGCCCGCGGTTTTGATGATCCAGCAGGAGCAACTTCGGCGGCGGCTCCATCGTTTTGCCGAGTGGCAGGCCAATCGATTCTCGGAGGGTTGGCGGATTGAGCATGTCGAGATCGGCGTGACGCACGAAGAGGCGAGTCTCATGGTCGATGGCGAGTCGATGTTCCTGCGAGGTCGCATCGATCGGATCGACCTGAACGAACGTACTGGCCAGCGGATGATCTTGGACTATAAAACTTCCGATACAGCTCGATCTCCGGAACAGACCCATCGCAAACAGGGAGAGTGGGTTGATTTGCAGCTTCCGCTCTACCGACATCTTCTGTCCGGCATGGATCTTGACGGGACCGAGGCCAATCAAGACGTATTGCTTGGTTACATTGTCCTGCCGAAGGACATCACGAAGATCGGCTTGCGTCTGGCCGAGTGGGACGAGTCGGATCTGCGCAGTGCAGACGTGGCAGCGGAGCAGGTAGTTCGTGGTGTCCGAGCCGAGCGGTTTTGGCCGCCTTCGGAAAAACCGCCCGCGTTCTCCGAGGCATTTTCCGCTATCTGCATGGACGAGGGTTGCCGTTAGCCTATGCTTGCCCCGGTGGTTGCTTCATTGAACTTATTGTAGAAGTCTTCGTACTCTTTCAAGAATTGAGTAATAAGTTCGTCGTTTTTGTCACCTTGCCGTAAAGAAGCGTCAAGATCTTTGGCGAGCTCGAAAATCCCGTCGATCCCCAGACTGCCTGCGTTTCCCTTCACGTTATGAGCTGTCTTGGCGGCACCGGCCAAGTCGTCGTGTTGCAATGCTTTCAGTATGTTGTCTCGGCTTGTCGTAAACGATTGAGCAAACTTTTCGATCAGTTTCTGATAAAGCCCACGGTTATTGCCAACCCGTCGCAGACCGGTCTCGTAGTTAATGAACTCAGAGAGGCTGTCCATGATAAGACTGTTGGTATCGACTTTTGGCTTTTCTTTTGTTATTTCAGGTTCTTTTTCCGGCTTTTTCTTTGGCGGCTTGGTTCGTCCTGCAGACGGGCAAGTTGCTCGTTTTTCTTTTGGTTTTAAGTATTTGCTGAGGGCTTGATAGAAGGTTTGTGGTTCGACCGGTTTGACGATGTGGTCATTCATGCTCGCATTGCGGCTTTTTTGCAAGTCGCCGGCCATCGCATGAGCTGTCATGGCAAGGATGGGCACCGTTTTGGTCCAAGACAAATCCATCGTCCGAATCAGTCGTGTTGCACTAAGACCGTCGAGAACCGGCATCTGAATGTCCATGAGGATGAGGTCGTATTTTGATTCTCGAATCTTTTCGAGAGTCTCTTCGCCATCATTGGCGATCTCCAGTTCCACCCCGGTCGGTTTGAGTAGCTGAGTGACAATTATTTGGTTGATTTCGTTATCCTCAGCCAAGAGAATTTTGTAACCTTCCAGTGAAATGGAGCACGAACTTTGTTTGAGTGTTTCTCTTTCCTTGGGAATGCCGAGCAAGTTGACGACATGATTGTAAAGCAGTGAGGGACAAATCGGTTTGGAAAGAAGCTCGGTGTTTTCGATGTTTTGCACCTTTTGGATGATGCCCTCCTCTTGTTCGTAGGTCGAGACCATGATGAACTTGGGAATGGGTCCAAAACCTTCCATGTGCATTTTTTGTGCGGTTTGCAGTCCGTCCCAGCCGGGCATTTTTCGATCGAGGAATACGAGGTCAAATATTTCAGACGTTTCGGCCGCCTCGCGTATGAGGTCCATGGCCGCCGTTCCGGAATCGGTTACGGTTACGTCCAGATTGATGTCCGAAAGCAATTCGTATAAGATTTCCCGTGTGGTCGCGTTGTCGTCCGCAACCAGGATTTTTTTGCCGGCCAGCGTTGGGTATCGATTTCGGCTTAATGGTTTTTGACTTTCGGCAGGCACCTTGAATGGCAGGACGACCGTGAAATTGCTACCCAAATCAGGATAGCTTTCGACGGAGATGCTTCCCCCCATCAGATCGCACAGCTTTTTGCAAATCGACAGTCCCAAGCCGGTTCCGCCAAATTCTCGCGATGTGCTCGTATCGGCCTGGATAAATGGCATGAAGAGTTTTGACTTTTGTTCTTCCGTCATTCCGATACCGGGGTCTTTCACTTCGAAGGCAATTTTGGCGATGTTATCGCTGATGCTCAACACTTCCGCCGAAATGACAATGTCCCCTTCCGGTGTGAATTTAGCCGCATTGTTGACCAAATTCGTCAAGATCTGAGTAAGCCGCAAGCTATCACCGGTCAGGGTTTTGGGAAGTTCCGGTGAGAGTCGCAGATGAATTTCGATGTCTTTTTGGAACGTTTTGATTTGGGAAAGTTCCAAAACATTGGAAATGGTTTTTTCCAAGTCAAATTCCGTGTTTTCAATATGGAGTTTCCCGGCTTCGATTTTCGAAAAATCGAGAATGTCGTTCAGGATTTTCAAAAGCGATTTTGCCGCGCCGGAAAGCTTTTCGACATAGTTTGCCTGGCGGCTGTCGAGATTGGTTTGGAGCAATAAGTGCGAGAGTCCGGTAATCGCGTTCATCGGGGTCCGTATTTCATGGCTCATGTTTGCCAAGAAACTGCTCTTTGCTTGATTCGCTTTCTTCTCCTCTTCATAACGGTTCTGATCCGTCACGTCCAAAATGGTTTTTACGACGCCGATCAATTCACCATCTTGACCTTTCGCCGGGATGGCGGAGATGATAAGTTGCGATCCATCGTCTTGATAGATTTGACGAGACGCCGTACTGCCCGTTCGAATGGTCTCTTTGACCACACATTGTGGACAAGGTTGCGGGCTTTGGTAGATTGCTTCATGGCAAGTTTTGGAGACCAGTTCTTCATTTGTCCGTTGGAAAATTTCGCACGCTTTAGGGTTGCTCCAGAGTATTTTCTGGTCCGTTGTCATGAAGACGAATCCCTCGGTAATATTTTCGAGGATAATTCGTTGTTCTGCTTCGCGCTGTTGCAGTTCTTCGATAGCTTGTTTTCGTTCGGTGATGTCGCGGACGAAACACCAGTGGACGTCCTCTTGCCCAAAGAGTGGTGTTTTATGAATTGATATTTCAACCGGATATTCTTTGTCGGTCTTCAGGTCGCGATGGATACTTTCAAAAGAAAGCCAAGAGTCTTGTACCGTTTTTTCCCAAAGTTCCTTCCACCACTGCGGCGTGTAGTCCAGGTTGATGTCTTTGATGTGGAGTGAGCCTAGTTCTTCGTTCTTCTTGATGCCGAGTCGTTTGCGGGAAGCCAGGTTGGTATAGACAATGTTTCCGTCGTAGTTCACGACAAACAGCTCGTCTTTGATGTGCTCGACAGCGTTGCGAGACATTTCCAATTCGAGGCGGTTTTTCTCGAATTCGGTCACGTCCTGGACGGTCCCGATCAGCTTTTCGACTTCACCATTTTGATTCTTTTTGGGTTGCGCGACACAACGCAGTACGAGGCGTTCATCGGTTCCGGCATGGAAAAACTCGAATTTTCTGTCGATAGACTTGACCTGCAGAATGGCCGATTGAAAATAAGTGAGCAGTTTTTTGGGTTTTACAAAAAGCGGAAGGAATTCTTCGTGGTGTATCAAACCGTTTTTACGATGGGGAAGGCCAAGGATTTCGAGCGTACTGGCATCACCCCAGTAACGATCGGTGGCGATATCGAATTCCCAGCTACCGGTGCGACTGACTCGTTGACAATCGGTCCTTCTCTGATTGCTCAAAAACAAGGCTTGTTCTTGCTTGCGTCTTTCGGTCATGTCTTGAAGTACCAAGATCGCACCTGAAATGCGGTTTTGGGCATCTTTTGTCGGCAAGGAGCTTTCGCAGATATAACGGCGTTTGCCATCCAAGGCATTCAGTGTGGCTCGAATGAGCGAAGATTGTTTTTCGTGGGTTTGCAGCGTTCGTGTAATACACGATTCAATCGTTTCTTTGTTTTTGGCATCCGTGATTTTGTAAACATCAAACAAAAAGCGACCGATGGCCATGTGAGCGGATAAACCGAGAAGCTGACTTGCCTTGTTATTAATGAATTGTATGCGTCCTTCAAGATCGACGTTAATGATTCCGTCATTTGTGGATTCCAGGACGGTCTTTAGCAGTTCTTCTTGTTGGCGCAGGGAATCTTGAGCTTTTTTTGCTTCGGTAACATCCTCCGAGATCATCATAACCCCGGTAACATCCCCTTTTGCATCGCATAGCGGAATTGCCGTACTATGAAGTTGTGGTCCGTTTCCCCTTTGCCAGTCAGCAAAGACTCGTTCTTTCTTTTGGATCGCTTCCGGTACGGGGCATCCTTGGCAGGGTGCGGTCTGGCCCCAGCATGCTTCGTAACATGGTCGACCCAAAATATGTTCGGAGCTAATTCCCGGTTTTAAACAAAGGGCCTGATTGGCGAAGGTGACATTGAGATCGGCGTCCACACACAGAAGGCTTGTTTTGAGGCACTCGAAGAAAATTTGGCTGCCGCATTCAAAAGGCAGTAGGCATTGAACCTCTCCATTTTCTTTGCTAACTCGACATTTTGCCGCCAGGCAGGAAGAGGCTTTCGAGGAGACCGGAGCGGTTGAAGTTTTGTCTTGTACTTTTGTTTCAGGCGTAATGACAATAGACGAAGTGGTGGCCCATCCTGGCTGGAGCGGATCTGTTGCTGAGGAATGAAAAGCAAGATCGGTATTTTCCACGGTTTGTGTGGCGTAGGAATCCACGAGGTTGCTACATTCAGTGTTACTGTTTGTAACGTTTAAGAGTGTCAGGTCGTCACCGATGGACGAAAGATCAAAAGCTTGCGTAATCATGTTTTCGGAATGCCTTTAATTCTCTTGTGGAGAATAACCGTCGATTTGGTGCCTTCTCGTAGGTGCAAAAGTGACTGTCTGCAGGGGAAATTCCCCGGCGAGGCCCCTATTATCGTTAGGGTTGTTACGAGTGGCCCTCTGCTGTTTTGTTGCAAAAACGGTACTTCAATATTGTGAATTCACGAGTAGGAAAACGCTTTGCGCGGAAATATAGCTTTTGAGAAGTGCTTGTCAAATGTCGGCAACTTATTTGTTAGGCCTTTTGGGGGATTTATGAAGGGAATTTTGCGAAAAATCTTGACCGGGGGCATATAAAAAGCTAGTTTTTCATAACGCAATAGCCTTCTAACTTGAAGGTACTTATGATTTTCCACCTGAACATAGTTCAATAGAAATTCCCTACATTGATAAAGCATCTGAACGAAGCGGACAGGGTGATCGTCCGAACGGTACAAATTTTCTGGAGAAAAACAGATGGCAACGAATTTAGTAGAACCGCACATTGTCGTTGAACAGGATCTTGTTGGTGATTACGTACAAGAGTTCAAGGAAGCAGTTCTTACGGCCCTTGAGTCAGGGGATACGGAACTGATTATTGACATGTCGAACGTGAGAATCCTCGGTTCCTCTGCCATTGGCATTCTTGCCAGTGC